>JAKAMD010000155.1 GCA_021823875.1 Pseudomonadota bacterium
CCTGTCGGAGGGACCGACCTTCGCCAATTCGATGACCAAGAAATGCCTGCACCAGGAATGGAACATGGGCGTCGACGAGGCCATCGAGGCCGAAGCCCAGGCGCAGGCGATCTGCATGCAGACCAAGGACTACGAGCGCGCCTACGAGGCGTTCGTGGCTAAGCAGAAGCCGGTATTCCAGGGCAATTGAGCCCGCCGCGAATAAGAATCGGGGAAATGCCTATCGCCTGCGCGCGCTCGCCGCACGCAGGCTTTTCTTCTGGTGCCTAGGCAACCTTTTGCTTCCCGGTCGGCGACGATTCCAACCGGGCGAGAATAAGTTCGCCGCTCAGCGGGCGGCTGAAATAATAGCCTTGTCCCTCGTGGCAGCCCTGCGCGGCCACCATCTTCATCTGCTCTTCCGTTTCGATGCCTTCCGCCACCACGGTCTTGTCTAGGTTGGTGCCGAGGCTGGCGACCGCGCTGATGATAGCGCGCGCGTCGCGCTCGATCACGGGCTCGCGGATGAACGACTGGTCGATCTTGATCTTATGGAACGGGAATTTACGCAGATAGTTGAGCGACGAATAGCCGGTACCGAAGTCGTCAAGCGAAATGGCGACGCCGAGGTTTTTCAACTGCTCCATGGCCGCCATGGTGCCGTCGCACTCCTCGAGCAACACGCGTTCGGTGATCTCAAGCTCCAGCCGGCGGGCCGCTAGGCCCGATTTGGCGAGTGCCGAAACTACCTGCAGCGGCAAGCCGCGATCGCGGAACTGGATCGGTGAGAGATTGACGGCCACCTTGATGCCCTTCGGCCACTTCGCCGCTTCCAGGCAGGCGTGATGCAGGACCCATTCGCCGAGCGCGATGATCAGGCCGGTCTCCTCGGCGACCGGGATGAAAACGGACGGCGGCACGTCGCCGCGCACGGGATGTTTCCAGCGCAACAGCGCCTCGCAGGTCGTTATCGCACCGGTATGCAGGTCGACCAGCGGCTGGAACTCCAATTGGAATTGGTCGGTGCCGATGGCTTCGCGCAGATCGAGCTCGAGCGCGCGCCGGGCCTGCACGGCCTCCTCCATTTCGGAGGCGAAGAAGCAGTGCTCGCCGCCGCCGCTATTCTTGGCCGCGTAAAGCGCCATATCGGCCTTCTTCAACAGTTCGTCGGCGTCCACCCCGTCAGCGGGCGCCATGGCGATACCGATCGAGGCGCCGATGTCGATCCGATGGCCGTCGATCTCGAAAGGATGGCGTAGCGCCCGAACCAATCGCTGCGCCAAATGTTGGGCATCCTGACGGCGCGCGGTCCCGGTCTGCAGCACCACGAATTCATCGCCGCCGAAACGGGTGATGATATCGTTCGGGCGGATGATACCCGTGAGGCGATGCGCCACGTCCTTGAGCAGCTTATCGCCGATCGGATGGCCGAGCGTATCGTTGATCGCCTTGAAGCGGTCGAGGTCAATCAAAAGTATGGCGACGTGGGTCTCGCTGTTGCGGACGGCGGCCAGCATGCCGTTGATGCGTTCGCGGAACTGCGTCCGGTTGGCCAAACCGGTGAGCTCATCGAAGCGGGCAAGATGGGCGATGCGTTCCTGCGAGCGTCGGCGCTCGGTCACGTCTTCCAGAATGATGACGGAACCGCCGTCTTCCATCATCCTGCGCGACAGAGCGATGATGCGGTCGCCGTCGGGTGAAATCTGAATCTGGTCGAATTCATCGGCGTGCAGGCCACGTGCCAGTTCGCGCAGCAGGCTCTTCACGTGCTTGGTCTGGTGATTACCGGAACGGATGCTGTGGCGCACGAGATCCAGTACCCGCATGCCGACGCGCACCGGCGCGTTTTGCAGATGCAGGAGTTCCAAGAAGCGCTCGTTCCAGACCTGCAGACGATGCTGCGGATCGAGCATGCACAGGCCGTGCGACATGTTGTTGAGCGCGATATCGAAGCGTGTGGCCTGTTCCTCGAAGCGGGCGGCCAGCGCCGCTTCCTTGCGCGTCATGGTCAGTGCCTGAATGATGACGTCGCGGATCGACAGCGTAATGTCGGTCATCCCGTAGATGAACAACAACCCGACAAATCCGAGAACGCGGTGTATCCAGTCGGGATAGATCAGCAGCCCAATCACCATCGGCAGCATGATCAAAGTGAACTGACCGATGGCGATGTAGGGACGTCCGGCGTTGCGTCCTGAAATCGCGGCGGCGTAACCGGTCGCGGTGGTAGTGACCGCCATTTGCAGAGCCGCGTCGCTGGTTTGCATGAGCGTGAGCCAGCACAACAGGCCGAGCATGCCGGAGAAACCCCAGGCTCCGAGTTCGTAGATGCGTTCCCAGAAATGAACGGCGTTGGTTTGGTGCCGATGCTTGGAGCGCCGATAGAACAGGGCTGAAACGACCCGCAACATACCGACAGTGAAGATTGCGGCAGACGTGGCCATGATCTCGTGGTCGCCCACGCTCAATGCGACAACCATGCCAATGATTGAACAGTTGATCGCGCCGATCGTCAGCGACGAGATCGGTGCAAACAATGCTTCAATCAAGGCCGCGCGGCTCTCCTGCGGGAGCTCCGCGTCCGTCTTGCGGATTTGTAACAGTCTCTTCAAGAGCATAGGCCGCGTGCCGGTTATCCGGGCGTGACCGTACCCGTGAGTACTGACTACAAGGCAAATTGTTGGGTGTTATTGGCCATCATTGGTCAACATGGTGAAGAATAGGCAACCCGAAGAGAGACAATTTTCAAATAATGCACGGCAGATATCACGTGGTGCAATTGTGATTAATAAAATCTCTCAGGGCTAGGCGGTGGCCGTACGCCGATCTCTGATATCGTCAAGACAACTTCAAATTATGGTTAACGACGCATTGCGCGAGATTTTCGCTGCAAAGTCGTGCGGTCGTGAAGCCAACGGCCACGCGTTTGGATAGGGCAGCGCATAAAGTCGCATTGTTTAAAAAGTGAACTTATGTTATGGTAAAAAATAAGTTAACATGATGTTCGAAATGTAGCGGTTGAGTTGAAATGGCAATGTATGCCCTGTCTGATGTCTCGGGCGTAGATCGAGGCTCAGTAAACCCAGCACCGCTGTTTGCGACGGCGGTGACACCGCTGCTGTTCGACGCCAAGAGGGCTGCGGATGCGCAGCGGCTGTTCGAACTGGAACAGCTCGAAGTCTCCTGGGAAGAAGCTTCCGGCGCTTTGTGGGCCATTATGCGCCCGCGCGGACGGCCCTGTTACAATGTCAACATGCTGGAAGACATCCACGCTTTGCAGCGTGGTGTCGTGGCCAAGTTCTCCGGTCAGTCGAACGAGCTACGCTACCTGGTCGCCGGCTCGCGCACGCCCGGCGTATTCAGTTTGGGGGGCGACCTCGATCTGTTCGCGTCCAAAATCCGCGAACGCAATCGGCTGGCCCTGGTCGAATACGGCAAATCGTGCGTACGCGTGCTGCACGGATTCCACACCGCGCTCGACATGCCGATTATCACGATCGGGGTGGCGCAGGGCGACGCGCTCGGAGGCGGCTTCGAATCCCTGCTATCGTTCAATGTGATCATTGCCGAGCGGGGCGCCAAGTTCGGTTTCCCGGAGGCGCTGTTTGGCCTGTTCCCCGGCATGGGCGCCTATAGTCTGGTGGCGCGCCGGGTTGGCGCTGCCCGGGCAGAGGAGATGATGCTGAGCGGGCGCTGCTACAGCGCCGAAGAAATGAAGGAAATCGGCCTGGTGCATATCCTGGCCGAGCCGGGGCAGGGCATCGCGGCGGCGAACGATTACATGCAGCGCAATAAGCGGCATCACGCCGGCGCGCGCGGGGTATTTCAGGCCGGCCGCACGGTCGCGCCGCTGACGCTCGATGAGCTCGACCGCATTGTCTACATCTGGGCCGACGCCTGCCTGCAACTGAGCGAACGCGATCTCAAGGTGATGCAGCGCTTAGTATCCGCGCAGGATCGTCTTCGGCCGAACCTGCAAGCGGCCGAATAGCCGGACGCCGATCGGCCGCGCCGACTGGATCAAGACTGCGGCGTGATCAGGAATGCGGCTGTCCGGTAACCGCGGCTTCGATGGCGCGCACCTGCGCCAGGAAGTCGACCGGCCGCTCCGACGTCACCTGCAATGCGCGATCCTCGAACACATCGCGGTCCGGATGCGTCGCACGCCAATGCGCGATCGCTTCGTCGCGTGCGCGGATCAAGTCGACGATTTGCGGCCGGAACAGGCGGACCACGGCGCTGACCCAGCGATTGAGCGCGGGGGAGGGCTCATCGATCGCGATGTCGAAACGATCGAGCATGGCGATCACATCGTCGGCCGGGTACCACTGTTCGGCGGTCACCCAACGGTTGGTGGTGAACAGTCGGATCAGTTGACCCGATGCGTCGGTGGAGATGCCGATCAGATGGGTAAATGGCTCGCCTTGCCGTGAGGCGTCGTCCGCTTGCGCGGGACCAAGTTCGGGGAAGAGCGCACGGGGACGCACGAAAGTATGAAAGTGTCCGTGTTCGCCGGGCGCGCGTTCTTCGGCCGCGTGCGCGTGATAGTAATATTGGCTGTGCGTCGTTCGATCGACGACATCGCCGGGCGGGAAATGCGCCCATTCCTCGACCACGTCGGAATCGCCGAGCACCGCGGTCACCGGATTGGTACCGGCATCGGCAAGCGCCGCCATGCTTTCGATCGCTTCCAATGCGGCGTCGTAGAGGCCGAGCAATTCGGCGCGCGACATCCCGCGTAGCGCATCAAGCAGGCATTGCTGGTCCGCCGAGGCGGGTGGCCTCGGCGGATGTTCGTTCTTGCCTGTTGTCGCGCTCGCCATGACGACCTCCGCGGCGCCGTGCGCGCGCGGCGTCCGCTTAATTGTGCGCGGGGGCGCAGGGGTTGGCCGCCGCCGGGGCGCAGGGGCTGCCGTTCTGCATGGCGGGCTTGGCCGCTGCCGGTGCACACGGATTGGCCGCTGCGGGTGCGCAGGGGCTGGCGTTCTGCATGGCCGGCTTGGCCGCTGTCGGTGCGCATGGATTGGCGGCGGCCGGCGCGCAGGGACTGGCGTTCTGCATTGCCGGTTTTGCCGCCGCCGGCGCGCACGGGTTGCTGGGGCCGCATGGGTTGCGCATGGCCTGCGCCACCCGCACCGCATTGTCGGCGGCCGCTACCGGCGTGGGGGCCGCCGCCGTCGCTGCGATCGCCGCCGCCATAGTCGACAGGCTGCCCGCCAATAACGCTGATTTCAGTCGCCTCGTCTTCATCATGTGCTCCCTGTTAGCTGGTCCGCAGCGTTCCGATTCCGATCTGCTGAACCATCGAGTCGTCCCCGTCTTTTGCGTTCAATTGCTCGGCGGTCAAGGCTCCGCCACTCCGGCGTTCCAACCACGAGCCGAGCGCGAAGCCCAGTATCGCGACGACGATCAGGATGCCGATCACTGCCCAGGTCGGAATGCCGAACAGCTGCGGCAGCGTCTGCGCCTTCGGGCCTTCGCCCGCCAGGTAGAAACCCTTGATCGGGTCGAACACCCCGGCAAACAATCCGGTTCCCACGACCATGCCGATCATGAAGAAAAGGCCGTCGAGCCGGCCGGAGGCCAGTGCCACCGACGACGTTCCCGGGCAATAGCCGCCGATCGCCATGCCGGCGCCGACCAGCGCGCCGCCAGCGAGCGTCGCCCAGAAATAGGTCGTCGGTATGAAGACGCTGTTGGCCGCAATCACGCCCGTGGCCATCGCGGCATAAAGTCCGATCGCCGCCACGATGATGGCGGTGAACATGACTTTGAACACCGACCAGTCGGTGAAGCGAAACTGCGCAGTCAGTTTGCGCGGACTGGCGAAACCGGCGCTTTCCAGCGCGTAGCCGAACAGCACGCCGCAGATCAGGCCGGAGGCAATGCCGTTGTCGTAGATAGGAAGCGTCATGCCCAAGCCCTCCGGACCAGGTAGCTGGCGGCAATTCCGACGATGAAAAAGCCGATCAGGAACAGGAACGCGGCGACCGCCAGGGGCGCGCCGCCGGAAAGCCCGATGCCGCTGGTGCAGCCGCGCGCGAGCCGGGCGCCGAAGCCGGTGAGGATACCGCCGCCGAGGGCGAAGGCGATCCGGCTGCCGCCGCCGACCTTGGGTGCGCCGTCAAGTCGCAGCCGGAACCGGCCGCTGCTGACCGCCGCCAAGAATCCGCCGATGAACACGCCGACGATTTCCCAGCTGATCCAGCTGGCCAGCGGAGCCCCGGCCTTCAAGAAGGGACCCAGATAGCTGTTGGATTCCATGGCCGGCCGGGCCAGTTCGCCGCCGATCCAGGCGGTCATGCGGGTGAAGAAGCCGCTCGCGCCCAAACCGTGGCCGCTGAGCAGGAAGGTTAAAAACAGCGCCAAGCCGAGCGCTATCCCCGCCGTCAGCGGCGGCCAATAGGGGCGTATGGTTGATCGCATGGCTGCTTCCCTGTCTTTTTTACTTTCATATATTCATATTATCGTATATATGATCGCCGCGCGCGCTGCAATCAAGATTTGCGTCGAGCAAGAGACGACGTTGTCCGCGGCGCGCCATCAACACACTAAATTACCGCAATTTCCCGACGGAGGGTGCAATGCTGGCGAAACGTATCATTCAATGGACGGTCGCATTCATCACGCTCTTGTCATTATCGGCGCTGGCGCAGGCGGCGCAGCCGCTGGTCAATTCGGCCTGGCTCAAGCAGCACCTTAACGACAAGAATGTGGTGATTCTGGATGTCTACGACGGCGATCAGCGGGCGGCCTTTGCAGCCGGCCATATTCCGGGCGCGCTGTTTACGGACTTCTTGCATGACGGTTGGCGCGTCAAAATCGGCGCCGTTCCCGGCATGCTGCCGCCGCCCGAGGCGGCCGCAAAACTAATCGGCGGTTTCGGCATCGACAACAACAGTCATGTCATCGTGGTGCCGGGCGGCCGCGAGCGGGCGGACTTCAACGCCGCTGCGCGCATTTACTGGACCTTCAAGGTGCTGGGCCACGACAACGTGTCGATCTTGAACGGCGGCGACAAGGCATGGTTTGCCGATGCATCGAATCCGGTGGCGAAGGGCGCGACCACGGCAACACCCAAGAAATTCGTGGCGCACCTGCGCCCCGAATATCTCGCCACCCGCGACGACGTGAAACGCGCGCTGCAGACGCATGATGCGCAACTGGTCGATGCCCGTCCGGCCGGACAATACGAAGGCAAAGTGAAGTCGCCGGCGGTGCGGGTTGCCGGCACGTTGCCCGGCGCCGTCGATGCCCCGGCGGTTGATTTTGCCACGCCTGACGGCACGCGGCTCGCCGACGCTGCCACCATCGACAAAGTGCTGGCCAAGGCAGGGGCCAAATTGTCCAGTCCGCAGATATCGTTCTGCAACACCGGACATCTCGGCTCCGGCACTTGGTTCGTGCTGAGCGAAATCAAGGGCAACAAGAAGGCGCGGCTCTACGACGGCTCGATGGCGGACTGGACGTCCGATCCGAAGCTGCCGGTGGCAAACCAGCCGCGCGGTTGATCTTAGATTGTGGCCAACCACGCCGCGCTCGCGAGCGATCGCGGGCGCGGTTTATTGTCACGGTATGATTTCCTCACGCGGTTGCCCCAATGCTGAGCGTCCGCCGGCTCCTGGCATTCCCTTGCGGCGTTTCGCGTCGTAAGCTTGGGGCGCGATTCCAGTCGCAGTCTGGTGCAATTGGAGTAGGTCATGGCGACAGCACAGTTCAAGCCACCACAGCAGTGGGAAGATTGGTGCAGTTGGGGGCTTGGCATCTGGCTGTTGATCTCGCCCTGGGCGCTGCGTTTCGACCTTGATTCGGGCGCAACGCGGGTGGCGGTGATCACCGGCATTCTGATCATCCTGACCGAAATGCTGACCCTGTCCTTCTTCCAATCCTGGGAAGAGTGGGTGAACGTGGTGCTGGGCCTGTGGCTGCTGGTGGCCTCCTGGGTGGTCGGCATCGCGACCTCGGCGGCCGTCAGGAATTTCGTAATCGTCGGTCTGCTGGTGCTGATCCTCGCCGCTTACGAGATTTGGCAGGGCCGTTCGGGCGCCGAGAGCCAGACCTAGCGCCGCCCAATTCCTGATCTGGATCAAGGCAAGGCGACACCCGCGGTCGCACACTGGCGACAAC
>JAKAMD010000156.1 GCA_021823875.1 Pseudomonadota bacterium
AGCCCGGCGGCGAACAGCGTCACGCCGGCGAGGAACCAGCCGAAGCTGCGGGGGTGGAAGTGCTGGCCGAGCGTGGGCCCGAGAATATGCGGCTTGATGAGCAGCACGGCGCCCACGAGCATCAGTGCGCCATAGCCCAGCCGCGAACCGAAGCTCTCGCGCCGCATCGTTCGCTTGGCGCCGGCCGCCGCGATCAACCAGATCGCGAGCCAGATCAGCCAGAGCGCGGGAACGACCGCGCCATAGAAGGTCTTCATCGCACACCTGCCGTTCGACACCTGTAGCACAAGCCCGCCCCGCACCAGCAACGGCCGCAAGGCCGTGTTCGCGGCCGTCCCCTTCGACAAGACGCTCGATCTCGCGCCCGACACGGTCGACGAGGTCGCGTCCGCGATTTCCATCCCCATGTCGCGCGTACAATTGGTGAGATGAACACCGCGCAAGCTGGACCGTCACGGCAGGACGAATGCCAGGTCCGTAAATAAGTAGTTAATTTCGTTCGATGCACCTGGAGGTTGTTCTGGTAGGAGAATACCCTGAAGCGAGCGGCGCACGGCCGCGCCGCCTGACAAAGGGAGATTGCTTCCATGCGCAGGGTTCTATCAGTGTTGAGCAGTATTTCGTTCCTGGCCGTGGTTCTCTTTTGTGCCTCGGCGGCCCACGCCCAGGCAACCCGCACTTGGGTTTCCGGCGTCGGTGACGACGCCAATCCGTGCAGCCGCACGGCACCGTGCAAGACCTTTGCCGGCGCCATATCGAAGACGGCGGCCGGCGGTGAGATCAGCGTGCTCGATCCAGGCGGTTATGGCGCGGTCACGATCACCAAATCGATCAGCATCGTCAACGATTACAGTGGCGAGGCCGGGGTACTGGCCTCAGGCACAAACGGCATCACCGTCAACGCCGGCAGTTCGGATGTCATCATCCTGCGTGGGCTAGTCATCGATGGCGCGCCACCGACGGCACCGGGCCTCAACGGCATCCGGTTCCTAGCCGGTGCATCGCTGCATGTCGAGAAGTGCCTGATCAAGAATTTCATCGCGAATGCAAGCGGCGTCGGCAATGGCATCCTGTTCGCCCCATCGACCGGGACCTCGGAGTTGTACGTGGCCAATTCGACATTCATCAACAATGGCCCGGCCTCCGGTGGGGCAAACGGCGCTGCCATCTTAGTGCAGCCAACCGGATCGGGCAGCGCGACAATCAGCATCAGCCACGTGGAGATGCAAAACAACCGGGTTGGATTCCAGGCCAACACGACGTCGACGTCCGGTACGGTGGTGGCCGGCCTCAATTACCTTACCGCGTCTGGCAGTTCCAACAACGGCATCTCGACGGTGACGAATGCCGGCGGCCCGGCTGCTACCGTCATCGTCGCCAACTCGTTGATCGCCAACAATGGCGCCGGCTTCGTTTCCAACGGCAGTGCAGCCACGATCCGGTTCGGCAGCTCGCTTCTCACCGGCAACGGCAACGCTGCAGTGTCGCAGAACAGCGGCATTTTGACCTCGTACAAGAACAACGAAATCGACGGGAACGGCAACAACAACACGCCGATCACCGGCTCGGCGCTGAATTAGCGGCATCCCGCAGAGCGCTCCTTGGTGCAATGGCGCCGGCCAGCGGCGCCATTGCTTTATTTGCACGCTTCGCTATGGGAAGGCCGGACTCCAGCATCGGACGGGCCATGGCCGACGACATCCCATTCAACAAGACGCTCGATCTTGCGCCCGACACGGTCGACGAGGTCGTGCCCGGCCTGCGCCGGGTGATGGCCAACAATCCGAGCCCGTTCACCTTCAAAGGCACGATGAGCTACATCGTCGGCCGCGGCAAGGTCGCCATCGTCGATCCTGGGCCGGACGATCCCGCCCATATCGGCGCGCTGCTCGATGCCGTGCGCAATGAGACGGTGACGGCGATCTTCGTCACCCACACCCATCGCGATCATTCGCCGGCGGTGCCGGCGGTGAAGGCGGCGACTGGCGCCACCGTCTATGCCGAGGGGCCGCATTGCGCCGCCCGGCCGCTGCATATCGGCGAGGCCAACCGGCTCGACGCCAGCGCCGACCGCGACTTCCGTCCCGACGTCGCGCTCAAGGACGGCGAGGTTGTGACCGGCGATGGCTGGACTGTCGAGGCGGTGACCACGCCCGGCCATACCGCCAACCATATGGCCTTCGCCTTTCGTGAGCGGAACTTCTTGTTCTCCGGCGATCATGTGATGGGCTGGGCCACCTCGATCGTGGCGCCGCCCGACGGCGCCATGAGCGATTACATGACCTCGCTCGATAAGCTGACGCGCCGTTCCGAGAGCGTCTATTTTCCCGGCCACGGCCCGGCGATCGAGGATGCTGGGCGCTTCGTCCATTATTACATCCTGCACCGCAAGGCGCGCGAAGCCTCCATCCTGCATCGCCTGCGCAAGAGCGCGGCCGACATCCCCACCATCGTGCGCGCGAGCTATATCGGCCTTGATCCGCGCCTGACCGGCGCCGCCGGCTTGTCGGTATTGGCGCATCTGGAAGACCTGGTGACGCGCGGCATTGTCGCGACCGACGGCGCGCCGGCGATCGACGGCGTTTACCGGCTGGCTGATTAGAACGCGCCACTCATCCGTTCGTCCCCGCGCAAGCGGGGACCCAGCAAGGAAGAATTCCGGCTTTGTGGTTTTGACTCTGGATCCCCGCTTGCGCGGGAATGAACACAGAGTGTTCCTCTGCTTTACCGCCGCTTCGGTTTCTTCTCCGGCCGTTTTGGTGCCGGCCGCGGTGCGGGACTCGGCTCGCTCGGGGTTTCGCTGACCGCATCGTCGATGTCGGAAAGCAGCGCGCGGATACGTCCGGCATTGGTGCCGAGATCGCTGAGGCCGATGCGCGAGGCCGAGCGCACGTCAATGCGTGAGCCGTCGTTCTCCGGACTCACGCGCACCACCACGTCGTCGCGGAAACCCATGATAAATGTGCGCGCCACCGCTTCGATGAAACCGTCGCGGCGCGGCGCGGGCGGGCGCGCATCGACCACGAGCCATTTGCGTTTGTCGATGATGTCCAGGGCGGCGCGGAAGGCCACGTCGGGTGTCACGTTCTCTTCGAGCGGTACGATATCCGGATAGGCCGCGTGTTGTAGCGCGGCTGTCTTGGCGCCGGGATATTCATTGCGTCCGCGTGGCCGCAGGCGGGCGAGCAAGTCGAACTGCGGCGGATGGATGGTGTCGGTTGAAATGTCGGAGATCGCCGGTAGATTGCGGCTGCGATAGGCGAGATAGCCGGGATAGGCGAGCAGCAGCAATCCGAGGAACAGTCCCGTGATGGCGCGGCCGAGTCCCGTACGCCCCAGCCGCCAGATCGGGATGAAGCTCAGGAAGGCGAGCAGCACGGCCAATGCGGCGCAAACCAATGCGCCAGCAAAGGCCGCCAAGGCCGGCACGGCTTCCAACAATCCTGAGCGCAGCACGACGATCGACAGCAGCGCGACCACGAGCGCAAACCACGCTAGCCGTCCCGACCAGACGGCCAGTTGCGACATCGGCTCGGGAAACAACGGACGCCGCATATCTCGTCACCTCGCGCAAATATGTTGGAGCGCCGCCCAGTCGGCGGCATCGAGAAAGGGGTGGGCCGGATGCGGTCCGGCGATGCGGTCGATGGCCGCGATGCGCGCGCGCGTTTCGGGATGGTCGCGCAGGATGGCCATGCCCGGCTCGGTCGCGCCGCCGATCTTGGCCAGGATGGTGCCGAGCGCACGGGCATCGCCGCCGGCCTTCTTCATCAGCGCCGCGCCATAGGCATCGGCCGCCGTTTCCTGCCGGCGCGAATAGGACGATTGCAGCACGGTCTTCGCCGCCACCACCACCGCGCCGCCGCCGATGAAATCGCCAAGCAGCATGCCGAAAAGCAGCGACAGCCCGCCCGCCTGCAGCACCGCCTTGGTGCCGTCGTGATGCGCGACGTGGCCGATCTCATGCGCGATCACGCCGGCGAGTTCGTCCGGGTTGGCGGCGGTCTTGATCAATCCCTCGAAGACATAGATGCGCGCGCTCGGCAGCGTGACGGCATTGGCCTCGCGCCGCCGCACCACCTCGGTGGTCAGTGGCATCCGTAACTGTGCGGCGTCGGACAGCCGCCGCATCATCTTGTCGAGGGCGGCGCGGCCGGCGCGCTCGCTCGGTGCCGCGCCGCATGCGAAGCCGGCGCCGAGATGCCGGTTGTCGAGCCGCGCACGCACTTGCAAGTCCACCGCGTCGCCCAGTTTGCGCTCGGCCGCCACCGGCACAAGCGGCGCCAGGCGGTCGGCCAGCGCCGGCACGCCGAAATAGGCTACCGCCAATAGAGAGGCGGTGGCCGCCACGGTCCAGCCGATCACGCTGGCGCGCTGGCGGCGTTGCAGCGCGCCGGTGCGGTCGACAAGGATGGCGCGCACGTCGATGGCGGAAGCGAAGGCAACATCGGTGATTTCCAGCCGTTCCAGCGTGGCGCTGTCATGCCGCCCGAGTCGCAAGACGCCGGCCGGCGCGGTCAGTTCCTGAACGTCGTCATAGCGCCATTGCGCCAGCGGGCGGCCGTCAGCGCCGTCGATGTGCAGCGTGTCGGCGGCGAGCGTCACCCGCACGTCGCGGCGGGCGCTGGTTCTGCCGTCGAAGTAGATGCCGGCGCCGGAGGTCATGCTTTTACTCCGTCATTCCGGGACACCGCGAAGCGGTGGACCCGGAATCCATACGCCGCTGCCGGGGTCATGGATTCCGGGTTCGCCCGCCTTCGCCCCGCGGGCTTCGGCGGGGCACCGCGGAATGACAAAACAACAAAGTCCGGCATCAATAGCCGCCCACATTGAGCGCGTCGGCCAGGCCCTCGCCGAGCGGCGAGGAGGCGCGGCCGCGCGCCTGCACCGTATCGAGCGCCGAGAGGCCCGACAATTGCAGCGATTCCATGCCCAATTGCCATAAAGAGAGCATGACGGTGGCGCGGTAGATGGTGGAATAACCGAGCGCCGCGATCACGTAGCCGGCCAGCGCGGTCAGGGTGGCGGCAATCTCGCCGCCGGTGCCGCGGTCACTCACCAGGCCGATGACGAACAGCGCCGGCAGGGAGGCGATTGCCAGTCCGATGGAAAACACCAGCGCCCACCATAGGAAGCGCATATAGGCGCCGTAGACCTGCGCGGTGCGCAGCTTCGAGCGTGTCTCGAATGCGCCGAAGCGCAACCCGCTGGTCCACCAGCGGAGCACCAGCGCTTGGAATGCCGGATAGAGCAAGGCGGCGGTGCTAACCGTGGTACCGCCCATCAGCATGGCGAACACGATCACGTTGCCGAGCGCCGGATTGCCGCCCTCGATGCGCGCCATCACGTCGTCGCCACCCTGGCTAAGCGCATCGCCGAGCGCCGTCCAATCCACCGCTTCGACAAAGGCGCCGACCGCGAGTGCAACCGGCGCCACCACCAGGATCCACATCGGCAGCCCGCGGAAGAACAGGCCGAAACCGGAACCGGCGAAATGACCGGCGAGATCGCCGTAATAAGTGTGTCGCATCTTGTAGCGTTCGAGGCTGGCGAGCTGGAACGGATAGGCGAGCCCGAGCGTGAACACAGTTGCGATCCACCAGGCGATCGCTCGTAGCGCATAGCCCCAGGCCGACCCCTCCTGGTGGAAGCGCAGCCCGCGATAAATGGTGCGGGTGAGGCGGTAGCGCCGGGCGCGGTAGATGGCGTACTGCCCAAGCACGAACAGCGCTGCGAAACCGGCGAGGCCCGAGATCTCACCGATTGGCCCGAGTTCAAGCGCTGCCACGAAGAAGCCGGCATAGACCGGGATCAGAATCGCGATCGCCGCCAGAAAGCCGATCAGCAGCTCGAGCGGGGTGCCGGCATATTCCAGCGTCTCCCCGGCGATCTCGGTATTGCCCCACAGGAAGCGGCGCACGTCGGTGGTAAGCCAGAAGCGATAAATGCCGAGGGTGAGGATCAAAAGCACCGCGCCGCGCGAGAGCAGCCGCCAATAGTCGCGGCGCGTGCCCAGGAAGCGCACGCCGCCGGCCGTCGGTTCGTTCGCCGTCGGGCTGCTCATCCCACCTGGATAAGGCCAAGCGCGGCGGCCGGCAATTGCCGCCGTCGCCCCGCCCCGCCTGCGGGGAAGGCTGGCGGGGGAGCGTGCCGGTTGGGGGGATTTCGGCGCGGGTTCCGGTTACGCAATGGGTACTGTCCGCCGGCCCAGTCTTGTGCTGAGTTACGCGGGGGTATCGACCAATGCGATTCTGTTGACCGGCCATCATGGAAATCTACCTGCCCGTCGCGCAGCTCGCGGTCAGCCTGTTCGTTGTGTTGGGCATCGGTTTGGCTGTCGGTTTCCTGTCGGGCATGCTTGGCGTCAGCGGCGGATTCATCACCACGCCGTTGCTGATCTTCTACGGCATCCCCTCCGGCATTGCCGTCGCGAGCCAGGCGAGCCCGATCGCGGCGGCGTCGCTGGTCGGCGCCATCCGGCAAGGCGGCAAGAAATCCGTCGATTACAAGATGGGGCTTTGGCTGCTGTTGGGCGGTCTTGCCGGCTCGTCCGTTGGCGTAATGATCTTCCGTCTGCTGCAGCAGATCGGCCAGATCGATTTCGTCATCAAGCTGAGCTACATGCTGCTCTTGGGCGGGATTGGCGGGCTGATGTTGGCTGAGAGCGCGCAGGCCATGCGCGCGGCCCGCAAAGGCAAATACATCGATCGTCGGCCGGGGCAGCACACCTGGATCCACAATCTGCCCCTGAAGATGCGCTTCTACCGCTCGGGCCTCTATATCAGCGTGATCCCGGTGGTGGTGCTCGGCTTCATGGTCGGCATCATGACCGCGATCCTAGGCACCGGCGGCGCTTTCATTCTCATCCCTGCCAAGGTCTATTTGTTGCGCATGCGCACCAACCTCGCTATCGGCACCTCGCAGTTCCAGATGTTCATGGTGGCCTGCATGGCGACGATCCTGCATGCCACCATCGACCATACGGTCGATATCGTTCTTTCCTTATTGCTGATCATCGGCGGCGTGCTCGGCGCGCAATTCGGCGTCCGGACTGGCCAGCGGCTGCGCGCCGAACAGTTGCGGGCGGCGCTCGCCTTGCTCATCATCGCCATCGCCGTCCGGCTGTTTTTCGAGCTGGTCATAACGCCGTCCAATCTGTTCTCGGTGGTCGCAATGGGTCCGGCGTAACGGCACGCCGCTGCCGAGCCGCGTGCCCGGAAATGACTTCGACAGCGCGCGAAATTTCGTTACAAGGAATGGCTCTTTGACCGCGTGGCGCTTGATTTTGATCAAGCGTCGTGGCGGCTTAGTCGTGTGGGATTGCAGCATGGGTCCACAGAAGCATTTCGTGTCGGCGAGCCGCGTTGATATCGCGTTCGTTATTCTCTCAGCCGCGAGCGGCTGCGCGGCGCTGATCTACGAGATCGTCTGGTTCCAGCTGATCGAGCTGGTCATCGGCTCGTCGGCCGTTTCCCTGGGCGTCTTGCTCGCCACGTTCATGGGCGGCATGTGCCTCGGCAGCCTGCTGCTGCCACGGGTGGTGACGCGGCGGCATCATCCCCTGCGGGTTTACGCCATCATCGAGCTCGCGATCGGGGGCTGCGGTCTCCTGGTGCTGCTCGTCATCCCGGAGGTGAGCCGGCTCTATGGCGCCGTCGCGCTGCAAGGGTTTCCCGGCCTGCTGCTGCGCGCCGTCATCACTGCGCTGCTGCTGTTGCCGCCGACCGTGCTGATGGGCGCGACGCTGCCGGCCATCGCCCGCTGGATGGATGCCACCGCAACGGGCATGGCGCGGGTCGGCAGCATTTATGCCGCCAATATTGCAGGCGCCATGTTCGGCTGTCTGCTCGCCGGCTTCTATCTGCTGCGCATCCATGACACGGCCGTCGCGACGTATGTGGCTGTAGCGATCAATGCGGCGGTGGCTTTGACGGCCGCGCTGCTGGCGCTGCTGACCTCCTATCGCGCGTCGGCGGAAGCGCCGCACCAAACCGT
>JAKAMD010000157.1 GCA_021823875.1 Pseudomonadota bacterium
TCTGGCGCCGCCGATCCGGGACCATTACGGATTATGGCGGTCCCGGGTTTGCGGCAGATCAATTGCGGCGAACGCGCCGCGCCCCCGGGGACGGCCCGGCTCAGATCAGCTTGCCCATCGCCACGGCGGTGTCCGCCATGCGGTTGGAGAAGCCCCATTCGTTGTCGTACCAGCTCATGACGCGCACTAGCGTGCCGTCCATGACCTTGGTCTGGTCCATGTGGAAGATCGACGAGTGCGGATCGTGGTTGAAGTCGATGGAGACGTTCGGCGCGGTCGTAAAGCCGAGGATGCCTTTGAGCTGCTGCTCGGCGGCGCGCTTGATGGCGGCGTTGACGTCGTCCTTGCTGGTCGCCTTCTTGGCGACGAACTTGAAATCGATGACCGAGACGTTCGGCGTCGGCACGCGGATCGACACGCCATCGAGCTTGCCGTTGAGCTCGGGCAGTACCAGGCCGACCGCCTTGGCAGCGCCGGTCGAGGTCGGGATCATCGACAGCGCGGCCGCGCGCGCGCGGTAAAGATCCTTATGCAGCGTATCGAGCGTCGGCTGGTCGCCGGTATAGGCGTGGATCGTGGTCATGAAGCCCTTTTCGATGCCGACCGCATCGTTGAGCACCTTGGCGACCGGCGCCAGACAATTGGTGGTGCAGGAGGCGTTGGAGACGATCAGGTGATCCTTGGTCAGCTTGTCATGGTTGACGCCGTAGACCACGGTGAGGTCGGCGCCGTCGGCCGGGGCCGAGACCAGCACGCGCTTGGCGCCGGCGGTCAGATGAGCGGAGGCCTTCTCCTTCGAGGTGAAGATGCCGGTGCATTCCATCGAGATATCGATGCCGAGCGCCTTCCACGGCAGGGTGGTCGGGTCCTTGATGGCGGTCACTTTGATCGCGCCGCCGCCGACGCTGATGGTGTCGCCCTTGACGGTGACCTCGCCGGGGAAGCGGCCATGTACGCTGTCGTAGCGAAGAAGGTGGGCGTTGGTTTCGACCGGGCCGAGGTCGTTGATGGCGACGACTTCGATATCCTTACGGCCGTTCTCGGCAATGGCACGCAGGACGTTACGGCCGATGCGGCCGAATCCGTTGATGGCTACGCGGACTGTCATTTTATGTCGCTCCACTTCTCAGTTGTTCTTCATGGCCGGGTGCGTGCCCCGGCCGGCCGCGTCTTTAAGGTCGCCTCAAGACGCTGATGCCCGGCACAGGGCCGGGCATAAAAGAGTCACTCCAACCGCTTCACTGCGGCCTCGGCTACCGCCTCAGGTGTAATGCCGAACTTGTTGTAGAGTTCCTTATAGGGCGCGCTGGCGCCGAACGAGTGCATGCCGACGAAAATGCCGTCCGAACCGATGATGGCATCCCAGCCCTGGCGCACCGCAGCTTCGACGCCGATCTTGACCTTGGCGTCGCCGATAATGGCGCGGCGCGCGGCTTCCGGCGCCTCGGCCAGCAACTCGAAGCACGGCACCGACACCACGCGCGCCTTGATGCCGCGCTCGGCCAACAACTTCTTCGCGTCGATCGCGATCGCGACTTCCGAACCGGTGACGAAAATGGAGACGTCGGCCTTGCCGTCGGTGCCCGCGACTTCATAGGCGCCAGCGGCGCAGCGGTTCTCGGCGTCCAGTTCGCGGCGGAACTGCGGCAGGTTCTGTCGCGTCAGCGCCAGCGCGCTCGGCCGGTCCTTCGCTTGCAGCGCGAGCTGCCAGCATTCGAGCGTTTCCACCGCGTCGGCCGGGCGGAACACCAAGAGATTGGGGATCGCGCGCAGCGCCGCCAGATGCTCGACCGGCTGGTGCGTGGGTCCGTCTTCGCCGAGGCCGATGGAGTCGTGAGTGAGCACGTGGATCGCCCGCACGCCCATCAGCGCGGCGAGGCGGATCGCCGGCCGAGAGTAATCGGAGAACACCAGGAAGGTGCCGCTGTACGGGATGATGCCGCCGTGCAGCGCCATGCCGTTCATGGCCGCCGCCATGCCGAACTCACGGATGCCGTAATGGATGAAGCGGCCGCCATAATCGGCCGCGCTCATCGCTTTCATCGATTTGGTACGGGTGTTATTGGAGCCGGTGAGGTCGGCCGAGCCGCCGACCATTTCCGGTGCCGCCGGCACCAGGCTCTCGAGCGCGAATTCGGACGAGGAGCGGGTGGCGATGTCTTTCGGCGTCGCGGCGAGTGTTTCCTTCACCTGCCGCACCGCTGCGGTCAGGGCGGCCGGCAACTCGCCCTTCATGCGGCGTTCGAATTCAGCGCGCTGGTTGGCATCGAGCGTGGCGAGGCGCTTGGTCCATTCGGCGTGTGCGCCTTTTGAACGCGCGCCGGCCTCGCGCCAGGCGGAAAGAATGTCGGCAGGAATCTCGAACGGTGGATAGTTCCAGCCCAGCGCCTTGCGCGCACCGGCGATCTCTTCGGCGCCGAGCGGCGAGCCGTGCGAGGACGACTTGCCCGCCTTGGTGGGCGCGCCGAAACCGATCTTGGTCTTGCAGGCGATCAGCGCCGGCTTGTCGGAGCCTTGCGCTTTTCCAGCGCCGCCGCGATCGCGGCCTGATCGTGGCCGTCGATGCGCCAGGCATTCCAGCCGGCGGCTTCGAAGCGCTTGATCTGGTCGACGCTGTCGGAGAGCGAGAGCGCGCCGTCAATCGAGATGCCATTGTCGTCGAACAGCACGATCAGGCGGTTGAGCTTGAGATGGCCGGCGAGTGCGATGGCTTCGTGGCTGATGCCTTCCATCAGGTCGCCGTCGGACGCGATGACGTAGGTCTTGTGGTTCACCACATCGCCGAATTCGGCAGCGAGATGCCGTTCGGCGATGGCCATGCCGACGGCCGTGGCGAGCCCTTGGCCGAGCGGGCCGGTGGTGGTCTCCACGCCCGGCGCATGGCCGTATTCGGGATGGCCGGCGGTGATCGAGCCAAGCTGGCGGAAGCGCTTGATCTGCTCCAGCGTCATCGCCTCGTAGCCGGTGAGGTAGAGCAGCGCGTAGAGCAGCATCGAGCCGTGACCGGCCGACAGCACGAAACGGTCGCGGTCGGGCCAAGCCGGATCGGCCGGATCGAATTTCAGGAAACGGGAGAACAGGATCGTGGCGACATCGGCCATGCCCATGGGCATGCCGGGATGGCCGGATTTTGCCTGCTCGACTGCATCCATAGCCAGCGCCCGGACGGCATTGGCCATGGCACTGGTGGTTGCTCCAGCCGGGCGCTCATTTGGCGTCACGGCTGCCGTCGACGAAGCTGTTGCGCTCATGAAAAAGGGCCTGTTTGCGGGGGCTGGATAGCATGTAAGGCCTTGGAGTCAATGTGACCTCCGGGGTGATGGACAGCCATGCACAGGCCCGCGAAAACAGCGGGGCATATCTTTTGGGCGGCGTTGACGGCAAGGTCGTGCGGCACGTAAGATTTTTGGCCTAAAACCTTGCCGCCGCAGGCTTTTTGAACGCGGAGCCAAAGCCGTGACGGACCAGAGCGCAATCGACATGGCGGTCAAGCGCTTGGCACTGGCGCTGGATGCGCTCGACGCTGCCGTCGAACGCCGGCGCGAGGGCGACCGCAGCGAGGAAGCCCTTGCCGACCAGGTGCAGGCGCTCGGCCTTGACCGCGCGCGCTTGGCCGCCGCCCTCGACGGCGAGACCTCACGCTCGCGCCGCCTGGAAGGCACCAACCGAGAAATCGCCGAGCGGCTGGACGCCGCCATCGCTTCCATCCAGTCGGTGTTGGACGCGCAAGAGTGAGCGCATGATCCCGAAAAGTGGGAACCGGTTTTCGGACGAGATCATGCGCAAACGAGGTTAAGCATGGCCCAGGTCGTTGCCAACATTGCCGGCCGTCAATTCCGCCTCGCCTGCGAGGACGGCCAGGAGGAGCACCTGCAGGCGCTGGCCAAGGACATCGACTCGCGCATCATCGAGCTGCGCCGCAAGTTCGGCGAGATCGGCGATACGCGGTTGACCGTGATGGCGGCGCTGACGGTGGCGGATGAACTGGTCGAAGCGGGCCGCCGGATCCGCCGACTGGAGGAGGAGATCGCGGCGCTGCAGGACGCGCGCGTGGTCTCCGCCGATCGCGCCAAGGAGGCTTCGGCGGCGGTGGTCAAAGCCTTCAACTCGGCGGCCGAGCGCATCGAGGGCATCACCAAGAAGCTCAACGCCACCCTGGGCAACGGTGTGGCGATCGGGTGACCGTTCATATTGAGACCGATGAAGCGCAACGCGCTCGCTTCCCTCTCCCCGAGGGGAGAGGGGGAGAGAGCCAGTGGCAATGCCTTCACATAACCACTACATTCCCCGCGCGGGGCTGCGGGGTACGTTAGGAGACACAATCCCCGGGGCCTTATCGATCCTTAAGGGAGCTGTCCCTGACCGGGCTCGTGGGCTCGGACATATGGCGCCCACCTACTTTCGTAGGGAACCCGGGATCGACACTCCGACGGCTTTTGCGGCTCCGCACTTTGTAATCTGATGCCTGATATCGCCGAACACCAATCCCAGAAAGCCCAGTTGCGCGCCGACGTCCTGGCGCGGCGCGATGCCATGCCGGCCGAAGAGCGCGCCGCCGCGGCCGAGACGATTGCCGCGCGCGCGTTTCCGGTTGCCGTGAAGCCGGGCTTGACCGTTGCCGGCTTCATGCCGATGAAGTCCGAGATCAATCCGCTGCCGCTGATGCGCAAGCTGGCCGGGGCCGGCGCGCGCCTCGCGCTGCCGGCGATTGCCGGGCGTGGCAAGCCGCTGATCATGCGCGCCTATGCGTTCGGCGATGAATTTGCGCGCGGCCAATGGGGCATTCGTGAGCCCAAGCCGGAGGCGCCCGAGGTCGTGCCCGACATTCTGATCGTACCGCTCGCTTGTTTCGACCGCCGCGGCCAGCGTATCGGCTATGGCGCCGGCTATTACGACATGACCATCCACGCCTTGCGTGCGAAGAAGCTGATCGTCACCGTCGGCATCGCCTTCGCCGCACAGGAAATTCCCAAGGTGCCGGCGACCGACCACGACGAAGCGCTCGACTTCGTGCTAACGGAGCGCGAGGTGATCGTTATCGGCGGCGCATGATTCCGAAAAAGCCTGTCCCCGACGTAATCGGGGATGGGAACCGGTTCTCGGATAAGATCATGCGCAAACTAGAGTCATGAAGGCATGCGCATTCTCTTCATCGGCGACGTGGTCGGGCGTTCTGGGCGCGCCATTGTCTACAAACGGCTGCCCGGCCTGATCGCCGACTGGAAGCTCGACCTAGTGGTGGTCAATGGCGAGAACGCCGCCGGCGGCTTCGGCATCACCGAGACGATCTACAACGAGCTGATCGACGCCGGCGCCGATGCCGTCACCCTCGGCAACCATGCCTGGGACCAGCGCGAGGCGCTGGTGTTCATCGAGCGAGCGCCGCGCCTGATCCGCCCGGCCAATTTTCCCGCCGGCACGCCCGGCCGCGGCGCCGCCCTGATCGACACCAAGAATGGCAAGCGTGCGCTGGTGATTAACGCCATGGGCCGCATCTTCATGGACGCGCTCGGCGATCCCTTCGCCGTGGTCGAGCGCGAACTCGCCGCCTGTCCGCTCGGCGCGAGCGCCGATGCCATTGTGGTCGATATCCATTGCGAGGCCACCAGCGAAAAGCAGGCCATGGGCTATTTCTGCGACGGCCGCGCCAGCCTTGTGGTCGGCACCCATACCCATGTGCCGACCGCCGACCACCGCGTGCTGCCGGGGCGCACTGCCTTCGTCTCCGATGTCGGCATGACCGGCGATTTCAATTCGGTCATCGGCATGAACAAGGAGGAGCCGCTCAACCGCTTCCTGCGCAAGATTCCGAGCGCCAAATTCGAGCCGGCAAGCGGCCCGGCGACGCTCTGCGGCCTGGCGGTGGAGACCGACGATACTACCGGCCTGGCGGCCAAGGTCGCTGCGGTGAGGCTTGGCGGGCTGCTGGAGGAGGCGCAGCCGGCGTTCTGGGAATGACAGACAGTTTATTTTCCCGTCCGCCCGGCCTATATAGCCGCCGAATTCACCCCATCCGAACGATCAGACCGCACAGCCATGGCCGGCCATTCCCAATTCAAGAACATCATGCACAAGAAGGGGCGTGCCGATAAGGCGCGCGCCAAGCTGTTTTCCAAGCTCGCCCGCGAAATCACCGTGGCGGCGAAGCTCGGCATGCCGGACCCCGCCTTCAACCCGCGCCTGCGCGCGGCGATCCTGGCCGCCCGCGCCGAGAACGTGCCGAAGGACAATATCGAGCGCGCCATCAAGAAATCGCAGGGCGGCGACACCGAGAATTACGACGAGATCCGCTACGAGGGCTACGCGCCCGGCGGCGTCGCGGTGATCGTGGAGGCGCTGACCGACAACCGAAACCGCACCGCCGGCGAGGTGCGCGCCATCTTCACCAAGAATGGCGGCAACCTGGCGGAAACCGGCGCGGTGTCGTTCATGTTCGACCGCATCGGCGCCGTGGAATACGACGCCGACAAGGCGAGCGCCGACGACATGCTGGAAGCGGCCATCGATGCCGGCGCCGAGGATGTGATCTCCGACGACAACGGCCACCAGATCTTCACCAAGCCCGACGATCTCGCCGGGGTGACCAAGGCGCTGGAGGCGAAATACGGCGAGCCGCGCAAGTCGGCGCTGCTGTGGAAGCCGCAGAACACCATCTCGGTCGACGACGAGGCCGGCGAGAAGATCCTCAAGATGATCGACGCGCTCGACGACAATGAAGACGTGCAGAACGTCTACGCCAATTTCGAAGTGTCCGACGCGCTGGTCAACAAGATGAGCGCGTGAGGCTCGGCGCGCGCCGCCTCATAACGCCGTTCGTCCCCGCGAAAGCGGAGACCCAGCGCGCCAAGAATTAAGCCTGCGAGTCTTGCCCCTGGATTCCCGCTTGCGCGGGAATGAACGGAAAAGGGGGCAACGCTCCAGCGAACGCCGTCGCTATTTCTTCTTCTGCTTCTCCCACGCCTCGGCGTATTGGCCGATCACGGCCTCCAGTTCGCCGCCGATGGTCTCGTAGGCCGCGTCCGGCAGATTGGCGAGCGAGGCGCGTACCGACCACAGCGGCGCATCGAACCCGCTGCCGTTGAGCAGCACCGTGCCGTATTGCTCGGCGAGCCGGATGAGAATGTCGATCGGCTCGTAGCTCTTGCGCATGTAAGCGATGAAATCCTTGCCGAAACGCTGTTCGGCGCCGATCAGGATGTCGACGGTGGAATAATAAGCGGCGCTCAGCGGATCGGCCGGCGGCGTGGCTTGGAAACCCCGCCAGAATTTTTCATGCCGCTTGCGCACGATCGTGCGGGTGAGTTGCTTGTAGGCGTTGTTGGTGTCGGTCAGGCCAAACAGCGCGAACAGCATCATCTGCGTCTGCTGCGGCAGCGACAGGCCGGCGGTGTGGTTGAGCGCCACCCGGCGGCTGTCGGCCACCATGCGATCGATGAACTTCATCTTCTCGGGTTCAAGCGTCAGCGAGCTGTATCGTTTGGCCAGCGCGCGCTTGTCGGCTGCCGGCAGCTTGGCGATCAGACGGTCGTAGATATTGTCCTTGTGCACGGCCACGACGCCCAGCCGCCAGCCGGTGGCACCGAAATATTTCGAGAACGAATAGACGCCGATGGTGTTGTGCGGCAGGTCCGCCATCAGCGAGCGGAAGCCCTCCACGAAGGTGCCGTAGACGTCGTCGGTGATGATGATCAGGTTAGGGTTCTTGCTCTTCACGATGCGCACGATGCGGTCGATCGTGCTCTGGCGCACCGCGACCGACGGCGGATTGCTCGGATTGACCAGGAAGAAGGCCTTCACCTTCGGATTGGCCAACTTGTCGATTTCGCTGTCGGGATATTGCCAGGAGTGCGAACCGTCCTTG
>JAKAMD010000158.1:0-3208 GCA_021823875.1 Pseudomonadota bacterium
GCACCTGCGTGTTGCAGGGTGCTGCTCCTTCGTTCTGGCCGTTGACGAACTTGGTCGGACCGTAGGGCATGATATGGCCCGAATAGGTCGAGCTCGCCAGCGCCGCGATGATCTTGGCGCGATCGGCGGAGGCCGCGCGCTCCAGCGCATCGGCGATCAGCCCGACGCAGGCATAGTTGAGATAGACTTCGTAGGTGAAGAACTGGCCCTTGGCTTCGACCTTCTTCTTCAGCGCTTGCGCCTTGTCGCTGAGCGGGTTGAACCAGTGATTGCAGTCCATGATGCCCTTGGCGGCATCCGGGAACTCCTTGACGAACTTGTAGGAGGACGCCGCCCCGCCGAGCACCGAATAGATGCCCTTCGGCCGCACGTGCTGTTGCAGCATGGTGCGGGCGAGCAGCACATACTCATTATAGTAGTTGGCGGGAATGACGATGTCGGGGTTCTGCGCCTTGATCTTGAGCACGATGGTATTGAAGTCGCGCGTCGGGGTCGGATGCGCGATGGTGTCCAGCACCTTGAAGCCCTTGCCCGGCAGCTGCGCGTTGAGCAGCTTGGCAAGACCGGAGCCGAACAGCGAATCCTCGTGCACGATCATCACGGTCTTGGCCGGCTTGCCGGCGCCATCGTTGATCGCCACCAGATTGTCGAGCGCCGCCTTGGCGATGACGCCGAAGCCGGGGCCGAAACGGAAGGTGTTCTTGAGGCCACGCGTGACGATGGTATCGGCGACGCCGACGTCGACCACATAAGGCAGGTCGTAGCGCGCGGCCGCCTGGGTGGTCGCGAGGCAAATATTGCTGGCGTAGCCGCCGACGATACAGGACACGCCGGCCGAATTCATCTTCTCCACTTCGGCGGTGCCGCCGGTCGGCGTCGACTGCGCGTCGCCCAGCACGGCATCGATCTTGGCGCCGCCCAGCGACTTGATGCCGCCGGCCGCGTTGATTTCCTCGATCGCCAGCATGGCGCCGAGCCGGCCTTGCGTACCGGAATAGGAGAGCGCGCCGGTGACCGGATGCAGAACGCCGAGCTTCACCGGCGTGCCTGCGGCGCGCAGCACGGACGGCATGGCGATGGTGCCGGCCGCGGCCGTTGCCGCGCCCAACGCGGTGGTCGCGAGAAATTGGCGGCGGCTGAACGGAATCTTCTGGTCCGACATGGTTACTCTCCCTCTTGGTTATAACGTGGCGGTGCAAAACGGCTTGATTTGCCTTTGGGTAAGCGGCTTGCGGTCGCGCGGCCGGCCTTGCCATCGCGCCGGATGACCGGCGACCAAGCCTTGGCCTTGGCGGCGCCCGAGCGCACGAGATCGATCTCGAAGGCGTAACGGTCGGGCCGGTAGAGCGCGTGCAGATGTTCGACGCCGCGCCCGGCCTGGTCGTAGACGACGCGTACCAGCTCGATCAGCGGCGAGCCGGTGCGCAGACCGAGCGCGCGGGCGACGTCCGGAGTCGCGAGCCCCGCGCTGATGCGCTGGCGCGCGTTCTCGACCTTGACGCCGGCGCGCTCGAGCAGATCAAGCAGCGGGCGCGAGCCGAGTTCCTGCTGGGTGAAGGTCACCGAGACTCTTTCCGGCACATGCGTCGTCAAATAGGAGAACGGCAGGCCGTCGACCGAACGCACGCGCACCGAACGCTGCAGCAATTGGTCGGGCGCGACACCGAGCGCCTGCGCCACCGCGCCCTCCGCCGGCACGTAATCGAAGGACAAGAGCTTGACCGCGGTGCGCCGCCCCATGTCGGCAAGATTGGCCAGCACGCCGGAAATATCGGCGGTCATCGGCACCGGTGCCGGGCGGTAGATCACCGTCGTGCCGGCGCTGCGGCGGCGCTCGATCAGCCGCTCGCGCGCCAGTTCGCCGAGCGCGCGCCGCACGGTGACGCGCGACACGCCGTGGAATTCCGCCAGTTCGTTCTCGGTGGGAAGCCGGGCGCCGAAACCGATGGCCCCGCTCAAGATGCGGTCGCGCAGGACCATATAGACCTGCTTCGCCTTCGCTTCGCCGAGCCAGTCGCGCAACGCCCCACGCTCCCCTGGCGGCTCGGCCCCGGAGTGGGCGGCCGCTTTACTTGGTATTCTTTAGCATACATTATTGGGAACCGCCGGCAAGCCGGCCGGTTGCGGTAAAAGTAAGCACCATGGCGTCAAATTCCACGCACGAGCCCCGCACGTTGGTCGACAAGTTATGGGCGGCGCATGAGATCACGCGCCGCGAGGATGGCGCCGCGCTGCTCTGGGTCGACCGGCATTTTGTGCATGAGGGCTCGTTTCACGCCTTCAGCCAGATGAAAGCGCGCGGGCGCAGCATCGCCGAGCCGTCGCTCACGTTCGGCATCGCCGACCATTACGTGCCGACACACGGGCGCACCGCCGGCATCTCCGATCCCGAGATCGCCGCCATGGTGCGCAATCTCGAAACGAATGCGGCGGAAAGCCGCATCACCCTGTTCGGTCTGAACGATCCACGGCAAGGCATTGTCCATGTCGTTGGCCCCGAACAGGGCCTCACTTTGCCGGGCCTGCTGATCGTCTGCGGTGACAGCCACACCTCCACGCACGGCGCCTTCGGCGCTTATGCGTTTGGCATCGGCGCCTCCGAGGTCGCGCATGTGCTGATGACGCAGACGCTCTGGCAGAAGAAACCGAAGCGCATGCGTATTTCCGTCGACGGCGCGGCGGCGCCCGGGATCGCAGCGAAAGATATCGCGCTCGCCATCATCGCCCGCATCCATGCCGACGGCGCGCAAGGCCACGCCATCGAGTTCACCGGCAGCGCGATCCGGGCGCTGTCGATGGAAGGGCGGCTCACTCTGTGCAACATGTCGATCGAGGCGGGCGGACGCTGCGGGATGGTGGCGCCCGACGCCACGACCTTCGCTTATCTCAAGGGCCGGCCCTACGCGCCCAAGGGCGCCGGTTTCGACCGCGCGGTCGAGGACTGGGCCGCGCTTGCGTCCGATGCGGATGCCGAATTCGATCGCGAGGTCACGCTCGACGCTGGCGCGATCGCGCCGATCGTGACCTGGGGCACGACGCCTGACGACGCGTTGCCCATTGATGGTCGCGTGCCCGATCCGGCCAGCATCACCGATGAAGCGCGCGCGACCTATGTCCGCGAGGCGCTCGACTATATGGGGCTCACGCCCGGCACCAAGCTAACCGCCATCGCCATCGACCGCATTTTCATCGGCTCTTGCACCAATGC
>JAKAMD010000158.1:3218-7820 GCA_021823875.1 Pseudomonadota bacterium
CGTGCTGGCCGGCCGCACCAGCAAGGTGCCGGGGCTGATTTCGCCCGGCTCGTCGTTGATCAAGAAGCAGGCGGAAGAAGAAGGCCTCGACACGATTTTCCGCGACGCCGGGCTCGACTGGGCCGACTCCGGCTGCTCCATGTGCGTCGGCATCAATGGCGACGTGGTGGCGCCGGGCGAACGTTGCGCCTCGACCACCAACCGCAATTTTCGCGGCCGGCAGGGACGCGGCGCCCGCACCCATCTGATGTCGCCGGCCATGGTCGCCGCCGCCGCGGTCAGCGGCCATCTCGCCGACGTGCGGCCGCTGCTCGCCGGGCGCAAGGTCTAGGAGCGGCCAATGGAAAAATTCACTCGCCTCACCGCCAAGGCCTGCCCGCTGATGCAGCCGAACATCAACACCGATCAGATCCTGCCGGCCCGTTATCTGAAATGGCCGCGCGCGCGCGGATTGGGCCAAGTGCTGTTCCAGGACTTGCGTTACGACGCCAGCGGCAAGCCGCGCGCGGATTTCCCGCTCAATCAGCCGCGCTGGCAGGGTGCGAAAATTCTGCTGGCGGACCGCAATTTCGGTGGCGGCTCCTCGCGCGAGGCCGCCGTCTATGCGGTCTACGATGCCGATTTCCGCTGCTTGATTGCGCCCTCATTCGGCGACATCTTCGCGCAGAACGCGGTCAAGAACGGGCTGCTGACCGCAGTGGTCAACGAAGCCGACGTCGCCGCGCTGGCCGAAGCGGTCGCCGCCGAGCCTGAGCGCCCTGTTGAAGTCGATCTCGAGCAGCAAACGATCGCCTGCGGCAACCTCCATTTCGATTTCACGATCGACCCCGTCAGCCGCAACCAGCTTCTCAACGGCTGGGACGACATCGATCTGACCGAGAGTTATCGCGACAAGATTTCGGCCTTCCGCACTGAAGACCGCGATCGCCGGCCGTGGGCGGCGCCGGCATCGGCATCGGCATCATAAGAAAGAGAAGGGCCGCGCCTCGCATAGCCCTTCGGCACATCGCCGCCCCGTTTCTTAGAACTTGCTGAGACGCAATTCCTTGCCGAGCCGCCGGCCGTCGAAGAAAGCCAGCATGCGCGCGCGGCTGTCCTCGGTCGCTTCCTTATCGAAGCCGACCCGCTTGCCGAGATAGCGCTGCTCGGGGATGCGCAGGTCGAAGGAATGCACCGCGTGCGGGTATTCCACGAAACGCAGGCTGGCGCCAGTCGACACCTTGCCGTGGCATTCACGCGCCGGCACCCAATCGTCTCGGCCGCCGCCGAACACGATCAGCGGCGTCTTGAGCTTCACGCGCGAACCGCCGAACGCGCCGCACCACGGATAATAAGCGGCCACGGCGCGATAGCCATCCGGCACCGTCAACTCCGATACCTTGATGGCCACGCTGCCGCCATTGCTCTGCCCTACCAGGAAAGTGTTGTTGCCGTCGACGAAGCTCTGCGACTGCAGGAAGCGCAGCGCATCGATGGCGTCATAGGTGCGGTAATCGCGCGCACTGGCGAGCCGTGCAAAGCTCTGGCACACGGCGCCGCCCGAATTGCCGCGCGGACCGAAGCTGTCGAGATTGAGCACGACATAGCCGCGGTCGAGGAAGTACCAGGAGACCTCGTGCAGCGCGTTGAGCACCGCCGATTGCCAGCCGCCGCATCCGTGCATCAAGACGACCGCGGGAAACGGCCCCTTGCCGCTTGGCTTGAACAGCTCTGCCTTCAGATAGACGGCCCTGCCGATATAGGGCTTCGACGCCTTGATCGACACCAAGTCGTTGGCTCGGCAAGGTGCGCTGAAACCCGCGAGCAGCAACGCAGCGAACGTCAGTGTTGCAACTTCGCGTGCGACAAACCGGCGCAAGCACCGCAGCCGCGGCACATGATTCATTAAATGAATTGCGCAGGTCCAGGCCATCACGAACTCCGTTCAAACGCCTTGCGGCTCCGGTAGTTCTGCGCCGGTTTTGATTGCCGGCGTTCTGGCACGATCGAGAGCTTCGCTTGTTGCGTCGTTCATTTCAATCCGGAAACGCGCCTTTCGCATTAACGATGCGCCGGGATTCTCCGGCGAGATCAAAACGATACCACCCGCCCGGTAAAACCATCCCTATGGTGACCGTTAAAATGCGAGACAGATGTCGTTATGCATGCCCGCAGCAAACCAAACGACGAAGACGAGACGCGTGGTCCGAAGTTTCGTTTTTACGGAGAGGAATTCGTACTAGATACGATTTCCGGTAATTTTTATCGCGTCACGTCGACAGCCGGCTTCATTCTGCGCGCTTTGGTCGACGGCAAGGAGCAAGCCGAACTGGCCGGCATCGTCGAGCGGCAATTCGGCATCGATCACGCACGCGCCAATCGCGACATAGAGTTATTTTTATCCGAATTGCGTTCGCTCGGAATTATCGAAAATTCGAGACATTGACCGATGGGCACCCCGATCACAGTCGCGGTGACCGGCTTGCATCGGGGTGACAATCCGCAACCGGGCGCGGCGATCGTACGCAGCTTACGCCGAGCAGTTCCGGACCTGCGCGTGATCGCCCTGTCCTACGATCCGCTGGAAAGCGCGCTCTACAGTCACGGTCTCGACCGGGTCGATGCCGTTTACCTATTGCCGTTTCCACGCAAGGGCCCCGCGCTGCTGCTCGACCGCATGCGTTATATCCAAAAGCGCGAGCGCATCCAGATCCTGATCCCGAACCTTGACTCGGAATTGGCCAACTTCATCAAGATTGCTCCCGAACTGGAGCGAGAGGGCATTTCCGCCATGCTGCCTCCGCCGGCCGCGTTCGACGCCCGCGCGAAGGAAAACCTTTCCGAATTCTGCCGAAGCCATTCATTGTCTGGGCCGCTGACATTCGCGGCCCATGATGCCACCATGCTGGCCTATTACGCCGCGCAGATCGGCTATCCCGTCTATGTGAAAGGCAAGTACTACGAAGCCCATCTCGTCTATTCCGGCATCGACCTCGCCGAGAAGTACGACAAGATCGCCCGCGTCTGGGGAACGCCGGTGCTGGTGCAGGAAGCCCTGTTCGGCGACGAGTTCGACGTTGTCGGCCTAGCCGACCATGACGGCGAGATCATCGGCCATTGCGCCATCCGCAAGCTGTCGCGCACCCATGCCGGCAAGGGTTTCGGCGGCGTGGTCGTGCACGATTCGAAGATCGTGGCGACGGCCAAACGCATCGTCAAAGCGTTGCGCTGGCGCGGACCGTTCGAGATCGAGTTTCTCAAGGGTCACGGCCGCCCGCATCTCTTGTTCGAGAGCAATCCGCGTTTTCCCGCCTGGGTCGACTTCCCCTCGCAGATCGGCTGCAACCTGCCTCTGCGGCTGATGGAAACGCTGCTCGGCGCGTCACCGATGCCGCTCGACGTCTGCGACGCGGGACAGATGTTCATCCGCCACAGCGTGGACTTGGTCGGCGACATGGCGGAGCTCGCGAAATTGTCGAGCGACGGCGAATACGCCGCCGGACCGCTGGCACCGAAAATGGAGCTCACCTCATGACCCAGCCCTACGAATTCCCCGCGATCTCCAGCGAGCTCGGCCGCTCGCCGGAAGCCGCCATCGACCGCAATTATTTTTCACGCGGCGGCTACGTGCCGCCACTGCCCGCCATCGATGGCGTCGAGGTTTCGCGCCTGGTTCAGGAATTCGGCTCGCCGCTGTTCGTGTTCTCCGAGCGCGATATGCGCGCCAAGGCTCGCCGCGCCAAAGAAGCATTCGAGCGGCGCTACAAGAAGGTCGGTTTCGCCTGGTCCTACAAGACCAATTACCTGAATGCCATCTGCCAGATCTTCCACAACGAGGGCTGGCTCGCCGAACTGGTGTCCGATTTCGAATACGACAAGGCGCGCAAGCTCGGCATCGCCGGCAAGGACATCATCCTGAACGGACCTTACAAGCCGCGCGACCTGATCGAGCGTGCCATGAGCGATGGCGCCCTCGTGCAGATCGACAATTGGGACGAATTGAACCAGGTCGAGCAGATGGTCGAGAAAGCCAAGAAGCCGGTGCCGGTCGGCATCCGCATCTGGCTGGACGCCGGCATCCGGCCGATCTGGACCAAGTTCGGCTTCGCGCTCGCCAACGGCGAGGCCGCGCGCGCGGCCGCCCGTGTGCTCACCAACCGCAAGCTCTTCCTGCACACGCTGCACACCCATATCGGCACCTACATCCTGGCACCGGAGGCCTATCGCACGGCCGCGCAGAAGCTCGTCGCCCTGCGCGAGCAGATCAATCTCGAATACGACCACCTCGTGCCCTGCCTGAATCTCGGCGGCGGCTTCCCGTCCAACAGCCTGTTGCACGGAATGGCGCGGCCGGCGGAAAACGTGATCCGGCCGGTCGAGGATTACGCCGACGCCATCACCGGCGTGTTGAACAAGCTGCCGGAAAAGAAACGTCCGCTGCTGCGCATGGAGCTCGGCCGCCATCTGGTGGACGACGCCGGCTATCTGCTCACCACCGTGGTCGCCATGAAGGGGCACGACCGCCCGACGCCGGCGAGCACCGACCTGTCGGCGCGCTCGGCCAAGGAATGGCAACTGCTGCAAGAAGATTCCAAGCGCGGGCTGGTGATCGATGCCGGCGTC
>JAKAMD010000001.1 GCA_021823875.1 Pseudomonadota bacterium
TCGGCGGGCGCCAGATTGACGGTGATCCGGCGGGCCGGCAGCGCGAGGCCGGAGGCGATCAGCGCCGCGCGCACCCGCTCCTTGGCCTCCGACACGGCTTTATCCGGCAGGCCGACGATGGTGAAGGCCGGCAAGCCGGGCGCGACCTGCACCTGTACGTCGACGCTGCGAGCCTCGATCCCCTCAAAGGCGACGGTCGCGACACGCTGAACCATGACGGCAAGTCCCCACCCGAATACCCGTCAGAGTAGCGGAAGCCGGGGAAAACTACAAGAACATTTGCAGAACAAAACGACTCAGCTAAGATTTTTCTGAAGCGGCAAACCGGGCGCCAAAACAGGGAGCATGGCCGGTCATGGTCGACAGCAAGGCATTAGCCAACGAATTGCAGCAGGCGCGTGCCGCCCGTATCGAGGCGGAAACAGCCTGGTGCGACGTCGAGGAACTGCTGTGGGAAGTGCAGCACGGTCTGCGCTACTGGCGCCGGCTGGCGCAAGTCGAGGCCGGTGTGGTGACGGATCCGCCGCGGCTAACGCACTGACGCGCGCTTCGCCTCGATCTTGTCCCAGATCAGCACCGCGATATCGGGGCCGCCGAAATTCTTGATCGCGCGGATGCCGGTCGGCGAGGTGACGTTGATCTCGGTGAGATTGCCGTCGATCACGTCGATGCCGACGAACAGCAGGCCGCGTTTCTTCAAGGTCGGGCCGATGGTCTCGCAGATCTCCCGCTCGCGCGGTGACAATTCAGTCGCTGCCGGCGCGCCGCCGCGCACCATGTTGGAGCGCAGATCGTCCGCCGCCGGAATGCGGTTGACCGCGCCTGCATAGTTACCGTCCACCAGAATGATGCGTTTGTCGCCGTGCTTGATGTTGGGCAGGAACGCCTGCACCACCCATTGTTCGCGGAACGTATTGGCAAACATGTCATAGAGCGAGCCGAAATTGAGATCGTCGCGGGTGATGCGGAACACCGCGCCGCCGCCGTGGCCGTAAAGTGGCTTGAACACGATGTCGCCGTGCTTGGCGCGGAACGCCTGGATTTCGGCGAGGTCGCGCGTGATCAACGTCGGCGGCATGAGCTGCGGAAACTCAGTGACCATCACCTTCTCCGGCGCGTTGCGCACGCTGGCCGGATCGTTCACCACCAGGGTCTTGGGATGAATACGCTCGAGCAGATGGGTCGAGGTCACATAAGCGAGATCGAACGGCGGGTCCTGCCGCAACAGCACCACATCGAATTCCGATAGCGCGACGCGCCGCGGCTCACCGAGGTTGAAATGGTTGCCCGCGACGTCGCGCACGCTCAAGGCTTGCACGCTGGCAAAAACTTGGCCGTCGAGCAGGGCCAACCGATCAGGCGTGTAGTACGAAAGCCGGTGGCTGCGGGCCTGCGCTTCCAGCAGCAGGGCGAAGGTCGAATCGCCCTTAATGTTGATCCGCTCGATCGGATCCATCTGCACGACGACGTTCAGGCTCATGGGCGGCTCATTCGCGGCGCTTCGGGGCTGGTCTTGGCCATTTCTGCCGGGCGAAGCTTTAAGGAAAACAAAGCGTTAAGGTTTTGTTGCCAAACTCCGCGCCCGGAACCGGGTGACCGCGGAGTGAGGGTCGTTTCGTGACATTGCCGAAGCTTTCGATCGCCGCCAAGCTCTATGCGATCTTTGCCTTGATGGCCACTGCGTCGCTGGGGCTATCGGCGGTCGCCACCTACAACGCGCGCCAGCACGCCGCGCTGACGGTGGCCTACGAATCCGCCAATGCCGGCAGCCGCACCACCCAGCGGCTCGCCACGCTGCTTTTTGCCACCATGCTGCAATCGCAGGGCATTGCTGCGGCGCAGGGTCCTTCGATCGTCGACGGCTACGCTCAGGCGCTGCTCAAGATCGATAATGAACTCGGCGCGGCGATGAATGTTTGGCAGCAAAGTGTTCGTGTCGCCGACGCCGACGAATTCAGCCGCTTGGCTGTGCAGATCGACGAATTTCGCAAACTATTGCCTGAGCTCTCGCGGATCACCCATGAATCCGGACCGCAGGCCGCGCATGCCTTTGTCGAGAAGACTCAATTCGAACATAAACGCGAAGCGCTCAGCCAAATAGTGCAGAAGCTCGGCGCGGAATATAGCGAGCGCGCCCATAAGCTTTACCTGATGATCGACCAGGGCATCGACCGCACCGCGCTGTGGCTTTCGGTGCTGGCCGGTTTGGCGGTGCTGCTCGCGGTTGCTGGCGTCTTGATGATTATGCGCGATGTGGCCCGGCCGCTCGCTGCTATCACCCGCGTCACCGCGGCAGTAGCGGCCGGCAAAGCCGACATTGCGGTCCCATTCACCCAGCGCAGCGACGAGATCGGCGCGCTGGCGCGCTCGATCGGTGTTTTCCGCGATGCCATGAACCATAACGTCGAGCTCAATAAGACCGTGCTCGAAGATGCCGACGCGCGCGCGCGCCGGCAGGAGCAGATGTCGGGCGAGATCGCACGTTTCTCCGCCGAGGTAGAAGCGACATTGTCCGAGCTCGGCCGCATCTCCGACCAGATGCTGGCCGCTTCGACCCAGCTCGCCAGCGTTGCCGACCAGGCCGCCGCCCGGACGGCAAGCGCCTCGACCGCCTCTTCCGAAGCTTCCAGCAATGTACGCGACATCGCCTCGGCCGCCGACGAACTGTCGGCCTCGGTCAACGAGATCGACCGGCAGGTGGCGCAGTCGAACGCGATCGCGGGCAAGGCAGTGAACGAGGCCGGCCACACCAATCAGGCGGTCAAGGAATTGGACGAGGCGGCCGCGCGCATCGGCGATGTGATCAAACTGATCACCGATATCGCCGAGCAGACCAACCTCCTGGCGCTCAACGCCACCATCGAGGCGGCGCGCGCGGGCGAGGCCGGCCGCGGCTTCGCGGTGGTGGCCGGCGAGGTGAAAGCGCTGGCCGGCCAGACCAGCCGTGCCACCGAGGAGATCAGCGCCCAGATCGCGGGCATGCAGCGCGCCACCGAGCGCTCGATCGCCGCCATCACCTCGATCGAAACGATTATCCGCGAGATCGGCGAAATCAGCAGCGCCATTGCCGCCGCCGTCACCGAGCAGGGAGCTGCCACCGGTGAGATCGCGCGCAGTGTCGATATTGCCGCCAAGCGCACGATCGAAACCGCAGAGGAAGTCGTGCGCGTCGGCGACGCGACCGACGCGACCCGCGCCAGTGCCGGCGCGGTCAAGTCCGTGGCCGATGATCTCGGGCAGGTCGCCTTCCGCATCCGCGCGCAGGTGGATCAGTTCTTCGAGCGGTTGAGCGCGTGATCCAAAGTCATTCCGGGGCGCGGGCGTCAGCGTGCGAACCCGGAGTCCATCCGCCTAAGCTTAGGTTTCAAACGCCCCTTGAATGTGCCGCGGCATCTTGCCGGGCGCGACCAGGATGGCGTCGAAGCGGATGTCGCGGAAGCCATGCGCGCCGGTCGCGGCGAGCCAGGCTTCTGCTGCTGCCGCGATGCGCTGACGCTGACGCGGCGTTACCGCTTCGGCCGCGTCATCGAGCTTGTCGCGCGCCTTCACCTCGACGAACACCAACAAGCTGCGGCGGCGTGCGACGATGTCGATCTCGCCGACCGGTGATTTCCAGCGCCGCCCCAAAATGCGGAAGCCCTTGGCAATGAGCAGAGCGGCGGCGCGGCTTTCTGCCGAGATGCCGAGTTGAAAGGCCGCTTGTCGTTCCGGCCGCGGCGGCAGCTTGCCGAGCGGTGCCGCCTTCGGCGGCTGACCATCATGGCGTGCCATCGCTGTCGTCCCTGCTGAGTTCGAGTGCGCGTTGATAGACTTCGCGGCGCGAGCGGCCTGTGGCAAGCGCGACCTCGCCGACCGCGTCCTTGACCGAGACGCGGGCAAGCGCCTGCCGCAGCATGGCGTCGACGTCGTCGGCTTGCGTTTCCTGTTCGGCCGGCGGCGCCACCACGATCACGATCTCGCCGCGTGTTTCGCCGCCGTCGGCATAAGCGCGTGCGAGGCTGACGAGATCGTCGCGCCGCACTTCCTCATGCAGCTTGGTCAGCTCGCGGCAGATTGCGGCCGCGCGCGGTCCCAGACCGGTGGCAAGATCGGCCAGCGTCGCCGCCAGCCGTGTGCCGCTCTCATACAGCACCAGCGTTGCCGGAATGGCGACGAGCGCGGCGATCCGCTTCTGCCGCGCCGCCTGCTTCGGCGGCAGGAAACCTTCGAAGAAAAAGCGGTCGGTCGGTAGGCCGGCGACCGACAGTGCCGCCAGCAAGGCCGACGGTCCGGGTAGGGCATTGACCGCGTAGCCGGCCTCGCGCGCCGCGCGCACCAGCTTGAAGCCGGGATCGGAGATCAACGGCGTGCCGGCGTCGGAAACCAGCGCCACTGCCTCGCAGTTGGAGAGGCGCTTGAGCAGGCGCGGCCGTGCTTCGGCGGCATTGTGCTCATGATAGGGCGTCAGCGGCGTGGCGATCCCGTAACGCTCGGTCAGCCGGCGGGTGACGCGGGTGTCCTCGCAGGCGATGACGTCGGCGCCGGCCAGCACCTCCAGCGCGCGCAAGGTGATGTCGCCGAGGTTTCCGATCGGCGTGGCGACCAGATAGAGCCCGCCGCGGGGCCGTTTGGCTTCGATCTGCGCACCATTGATTGCAAAATAACGCGCACTCACGTCGGTAGGGCTGGTTTTGTCGCTGGCCATGAGCGCCAACCTAGCCGAGAGCCGGCCGGTCCGCCATAGCAGCGCCAAATTCCCTTTCTTTTTCATTGCCTTAACTTTTGCGCGACAAAATCTCAGATTATCGTTAGGACATAAGGCATGTCCGTCGCTTGTGGGGAGCGGCCATGGTGGGAATGCCGCTGAGCCGGGAAGGAATGCTGATGCGCGGTTTGCGCAGATTGTTCGCGCCGCTGGGCGTCGTCGCGGTGCTGGCCGCTCTGGCGGCCTGCACCAGTAACAGCCTCAATCAATTCAGTACCACGCAACCGGAGGCGGCGCCGCCGCCGCAGGCGGGCACGCAAATCGGCAGCGGACAGATTCGAGTCGGTCTGATTCTGCCGCTGTCGGCGCCGGGCAATGCCGGCGTCGCCGCCACCTCGATGAAGAATGCGGCCGAGATGGCGCTGGCCGAATTCAAGAACCCGAACATCCAGCTCTTGGTGAAGGACGACGCCGGCAATCCGCAGACCGCGCAGGCCGGCGCACAACAGGCAATCAGCGAAGGCGCCGAGATCATCGTCGGCCCGTTGTTTGCACAGTCGGTGAGCGCGGTCGGCCAGGTGGCGCGTCAGCACGGCATTCCGGTGATCGCCTTCTCGACCGATGCCAGCGTTGCGGCGCCCGGCGTCTATCTGTTGAGCTTCCTGCCGGAGTCCGACGTCAAGCGCATTGTTGAATTCGCTACTTCGCGTGGCAAACGTTCGTTCGCGGCGTTGCTGCCGGACAATGCTTATGGCGCGGTTGTGCAGGCCGCGTTCCAACAGGAAGTGCCGCGCCACGGCGGCCGTATCCTGGCGATCGAGAAATATCCGCTTGATCCGAGCAAGATCGCCGATTCCGTGCACCGGGTGGCGCAGGTGGCGCACAGCGTCGACAATATCTTCATCCCGGACGGCGCCGATGCGGTACCGCAGGTGGTGCGTGCACTCGCCGCCGACCACGTAAATCTCAGGCGCGTGCAGTTGCTCGGCACGGGGCTGTGGGACGATCCGCGTATCTTCGCCGACCGGCAGCTGGAAGGCGGCCTCTATGCGGCGCCGGAGTCGGGCGGCTTCCGCAGCTTCTCGGCCCGCTACCGTCAGCGCTACGGACAGGATCCGGTGCGCACGGCGACGCTCGCCTATGATGCGGTGGCGCTGGTGGCGGCGCTGGTGAAGACGCAAGGCACGCAGCGTTTCAGCCAGCAGATTCTCACCAACCCGTCCGGCTTCGCCGGCATCGATGGCGTGTTCCGCTTCCGCCCCGACGGTACCAACGAACGCGGCCTCGCGGTGTTGCGTATCACGCCGAACGGCGGGCAGGTGGTGAGCCCGGCGCCGAAGACTTTCAAGCCGGGGACGTAACAACAATCTTTCGTTCCGAGGCGCGCATGAAGTGCGCGAACCCGGACTCCAGAAACAAGCTCCGAAAGTGCATCTGGATTCCGGATCGCGCATCCGCGCGTCTGGAATGACGATTGAAGCTAAGCCGCCAGATCCGCCACCACCGCATCGAGCACGGGGAAGCCTGACAGCGTCACCCGCAAGCGGCCATCGGCGGTCGACTCGACGGCACCTTCCTGGTGCAGCAGGGCGATGCGCTTGGGGTCAAGCTCGCGCCCGCTGATCGCGGTGAAACGTGCCGGCTCGATTCCTTCCGCGAGGCGCAGCCCCATCAGCAGGTATTCGTCGGCCATCTCGCTGCTGCTGAGCTTCTCGTCGACGATCAGGCCACTGCCGGTGGTTTCCACGCGTTCCAGCCAGCTTTCCGGCCGCCGCTCGGTTTCGGTCGCAATGCGGCGGCCATCGAGCGTGAGCCTTCCGTGCGCGCCGGGACCGACGCCGGCGTAATCGTGGCCGCGCCAGTAGACGAGATTGTGCCGGCACTCGCCGCCCTGACGGGCGTGGTTGGAAATCTCATAGGCCGGCAGTCCGGCATCGCCGCAAATCGTCTGTGTCAGATCGTAGAAATCGCGCGCCAGATCGTCTTCCGGCAGCACGAGCTTGCCGGCGGCATGCAAGGCGAAATAGGGCGTCTCCTGTTCGATGGTCAGTTGATAGAGCGAGAGATGATCGCCCGCGTGCTCAAGTGCGTGGCTCAATTCCAATGCCCAGGCTTCGAGTGTCTGACCCGGCCGGGTATAGATGAGGTCGAAGGAATAGCGATCGAAGATCGAGCGCGCGAGTGTGACTGCGGCGAGCGCTTCCTCAACCGTGTGCATGCGGCCGAGTTGCTTGAGCACCGCATCGTCGAGCGCCTGCACGCCGAGCGAAACGCGATTCACCCCCGCGGTCCGGTAGCCGCGGAAGCGCCCGGCCTCAACGCTGGTCGGGTTGGCTTCCAAGGTGATCTCGACATCGGGCGCGATACGCCAATGCTTGGCGATGGTGTCGAGGATCGCCTGCACCGAGACGGGCTGCATCAGCGAGGGCGTGCCGCCGCCGAAAAAGATGCTGGAGACCGTGCGGTCCGGCACGCGCGCGGCGGTCGCTGCGATTTCGCTTTCGATGGCGCGCACGAAGCGTGCTTCGTCGGGGCCGCCGTGACGCACATGACTGTTGAAGTCGCAGTAGGGGCACTTCGACAGGCAAAATGGCCAATGCACGTAAACGCCGAAAGGCGCAGGACTTGTCGCGTTCATATTAACCATCTTAGGCCCTGCGGCACCGGCAAAGCCAGAGCCTCGGCCAATTCGTCGCGGATAAGTACTTAAAATTGTAACGAATTCGCGGCAATGCAAGCCGGTCAGACATCGCGGTGCAGGCATGCTGCCGCGAGCTTCACGAACGCTCGCGCGCGGTGCGAGAGGCCTTTGCCCTTGGGCGGAAGCCCGTGTTTTTCCTCCGCGCTCATCTCGCCGAAGGTGATGTCGAAGCCGTCGGGGCGAAAGAGCGGATCGTAACCGAAGCCCTTTTCGCCGCGCGGTGGCCAGACAATCACGCCGTCGACGCGGCCTTCGAATTCCTCCAGGTGGCCGTCGGACCAGGCGAGACACAGCGCGGCGATGAAATGCGCGCGCCGTTGTTCGGGCATGCGCGCACCGCGCTCGATCAACAACGTCTGGATGCGGTTCATGGCGCCGCGGAAATCCTTGTCGGGTCCCGCCCAGCGCGCGGAATGGATGCCCGGCTCGCCACTCAACGCATCGACCACCAGTCCGGAATCGTCGGCGAAGGCGGCGCGCCCGGTGGCCTTGGCCGCGGCCATCGCCTTGATGCGCGCGTTGGCGGCGAAGGTCGTGCCGGTCTCGTGCGGCTCGGCGAGGCCGAGCTCGCCGGCCGATTGCGCCTCGATGCCATAGGGCGCCAACAACTCGCGCATCTCGGCGAGCTTGCCGGGATTGTGCGTGGCGATGACGACGGGGGAGGTGAGTTGCCGGCTCACATCACCGCCATTTTCTGCAGGCCAACCAGCTTCTCCACGCCTTTGCGTGCGAGCGCCAGGAGCGCCAGGAACTGATCTTCGCTAAACGGGTCCTTCTCGGCGGTGGCCTGGATTTCCACGATCTGGCCGCCGCCGGTCAGCACGAAATTGGCATCGGTGTCGGCCTGCGAATCCTCGGCGTAATCGAGATCGAGCACGGCGGTGCCGCTGTACACGCCGCAGGACACCGCCGCGATATGGTCGCGCAGCACGCCGCCATGCACCGCGGTCTTGAACATGTCGCGCGCCGCCATCCAGCCGAAGCAATCGGCGAGCGCCACCCAGGCCCCGGTGATGGACGCGGTACGGGTGCCGCCGTCGGCCTGGATCACGTCGCAATCGATTGTGATCTGCCGCTCACCCAGCGCGACCAGGTCGATCACCGAGCGCAAGCTGCGCCCGATCAGCCGCTGAATTTCGATCGTGCGGCCGCCCTGCTTGCCGGCGCTGGCCTCGCGCCGGGTGCGCTCCGAGGTCGCGCGCGGCAGCATGCCGTATTCGGCGGTGACCCAGCCGCGGCCCTGGCCTTTCAGCCAGGGCGGTAGCCGTTCTTCCAGGCTGGCGGTCACCAAGACATGGGTGTCGCCGAATTTCACGAAGCAGGACCCCTCGGCGTATTTGACGACACCGCGTTCCAGCGAAACGGGGCGTAACTCATCGACTTCTCGGCGGCTTGGCCGCATCGGGCGTGATCCTCTGGCTTTTTCTTGTTCGGGCGGACACCATAACCATATGTCCGGCTTGAACAAGACCGGCGCAATGGTCAAATCTTGGCTGGTTAGGAGGAAAGGCGCCTTATGGCCTCGCACGACGTCCCGATCGGTTCGACGCAGGTGAGCCTCGCCGCGCTCAATGAGCGTTCGCGCGAGATTTTCCGCCAGATCGTCGAGAGCTATCTCGCCACCGGCGAGCCAGTCGGCTCACGCAATCTCGCGCGCATTCTGCCGATTACGCTGTCGTCGGCCTCGGTGCGCAACGTCATGTCCGACCTTGAGCAGCTCGGCCTGATCTACGCGCCGCATACCTCGGCGGGGCGGCTGCCGACCGAACTGGGCCTGCGCTTCTTCGTCGACGCGCTGATGGAGATTGGCGATCTGACCGAGGGCGACCGCCGCAACATTGAGGCGCAGGTGGCGGCCGCCGGCACCGGCAAATCGCTGGAGACTATCCTCACCGAAGCCTCACAGATGCTCTCAGGGCTGACCCGCTCGGCCTCCATCGTGCTCACCACCAAGAGCAATGTGCGGCTCAAACATATCGAATTCGTGCGGCTGGATCCGGAGCGCGCGCTCGCCGTGCTGGTCGATGAAAGCGGCCAGGTCGAGAACCGGGTGCTCAATATCCCGGCCGGCTTGCCGTCGTCGGCGCTGGTCGAGGCCGGCAATTTCCTAAACGCGCGCATCCGCGGCAAGACCCTGGCCGAATTGCGCAACGAGATCGAGACCGCGGTCAAGGAAGGCCAGGCTGAACTCGATCAGCTCACCCAGAAGGTCATCGCCAACGGCTTCGCGAGCTGGTCGGGCGGCGACAGCGAGGGCGAGCGCCAGCTGATCGTGCGCGGCCACGCCAATCTATTGGAAGACTTGCACGCGCTGGAAGACATTGAACGGGTACGCTCGTTGTTCGATGCGCTGGAGGCCAAGCGCGGGGTGATCGATCTGCTCGGCCGCGCCGAGCGCGGCGAGGGCGTGCGCATCTTCATCGGCTCGGAGAACAAGCTGTTCTCGCTGTCCGGCTCCTCCACCATCGTGGCGCCCTATCGCGACAGCAAGGGCAGCATCGTCGGTGTACTCGGGGTGATCGGTCCGACCCGACTGAATTACGCCCGCGTCATCCCCATGGTCGATTACACCGCGCGGGTGGTTAGCCGGCTGCTTTCGACCTGATGGGGCGCGGCCGGCCCGGAATACCGGATTCCATCCTCGTTCTTGCCCCGGATCGGTTCTCGCGGAGCCCGCGCTGAAAGCTTGATTTTTCGGCTCCGAGCCCTGATATCCGGGGCGAACCGTTATTCGCAAATGGATTGAACACGATGACCGACCAGACCGCACGCCCGGCCACGGAGGCGCCCACCGAGGCCGAAAACGCTACGGTCCCGCCGGAAGGGCAGCAGGCGGCCGCACCGGCAACGCCGCCCGATCCGCTCGCCGAGGCCCAGCGCGAAGCGACCGAATTCAAGGACAAGCTGCTGCGCACACTGGCCGAGATGGAGAACCTGCGGAAACGCACCGCACGCGAGATCGCCGATGCGCGCACCTACAGCATCACCGGCTTCGCCCGCGAGGTGCTGGCGGTGGCCGACAACATGCAGCGTGCGCTCGACGCGGTGGGGCCGGAGCTGCGCGAGAGCGGCGATGCCAAGGTGAAGTCGCTGATCGAAGGTGTCGAACTGACCGAGCGCGAATTGCTCAAGGCGCTGGAGAAGCACGGCGTGAAGAAGTTCTCGCCGGAAGGCCAGAAGTTCGATCCCAATGTGCATCAGGCCATGTTCGAAATGGAGCATCCCGAACTGCCGCCTGGTCATGTCGCGCTGGTCATGCAGGCCGGCTACATGCTCGGCGATCGCGTGCTGCGTCCGGCCATGGTCGGCGTGGTGAAGGCGCCACCGAAGCCGCAACCGGCTTCTGCCAACGGCAACGCGAGCGATGCCTGAGCGGCCGCGATCCGGCTAGCTTGAATTTGTCGCAAGCCCGCTTTCTCGATTGGAACGAGTCTCGAATGAATGCGAAATCGTCGTGCCAAACGGCGCGCGATCGCGAATGCCGTCAGCGCGTTAAAAGCGATCCCTTCATTGGAATAATTTGAAGACGCTTTCGCCGGCGCCAATTTGCCCACCGAAGTTACATTGGACTAATTACAAGTTATTGATTTTTCGTCGTTTTTCGTTGACGGCGGGATTTTACCACATCAATCCTGCGGCTCGTTTCGTTGCCGCGGGAGAGATCATGTCAATGTCCAGTATCATCCGCGTGCGATTTGATGCGCGTATCGCGAAAGTATGTTCGGCGATTTTTGCGCTCGGGATCATTGTCATTGCGACGCCGTCTGCGCAGGCCGACGTCGCTTACCGACGGCGCCCAAAACTACAAGCCTTGCAAGCCGCCCGAATCAAGTCGCGCCGCGGTTGGGAAGCGGCCGAGCGCTGGCCGCTGTTCAATCCGGCAGCGCATAACGCGCATTTCGTTGCGCTGAAACGCCTCGTCGAACTGGCGAAATAAGCCACTTTCCCGGACGGAAGTAATGGTAATAGTGACAAGAAAGGGACGTCATGCGGGGCGTTAAGCATAGTCGGAGCGCGGGGTGTTTTGTCCTGGCCTTGGCCGCTGCGGCAGGCGTCTGTGCCAGCGGCGCGCGGGCGGCGGACAAGCCGCTGTCGATCTGGGGCCAGCCGACGCTAACCGGCGATTGGGGCGGCGCCCGCACCGCACTGAAGGACAAGGGCGTTGACGTCTCGCTCAATTACATCGGCGAAGTCTTCGGCGTGCTGTCGGGCGGCGTCGAGTGGCGTTCGAGTTACGAAGGCCGGTTGGAATTCTCCGTCGACACCGATCTCGAAAAGCTGATTGGCTGGAAGGGCGGCACCACCCATCTTACGGTCTTCCAGATCCACAACAGCGGTCACGACGTCGTCGAGAACGCCGGCAGCATTTCCGATCCCAGCAATATCGACGCGCTGCCGACCACGCGGCTGTTCACCGCCTGGTTCGAACAAAACATCAATGACCGTGTCTCGCTGCGCCTCGGCCAACTCGCCGCCGATGACGAGTTCATCGGCAGCCCGACCGCTGGCGGCTTGCTCAACGGCACCTTCGGCTGGGCCGACGTGCTTGCCGCCAATATGACCAATGGCGGGCCGGCCTATCCGCTCGCCACGCCGGGCGCGCGGCTCGCAGTCAAACCGACCGATGAATTGACAGTGCTGACCGCGGTCTTTTCCGGCGATCCCGCCGGCCAGGACTGCTCCGGCGATTCGCAGAGGTGCAATCGGCACGGCACCAGCTTCAGCTTTGCCGGTGGCGCGCTGTGGATGGGCGAAATGCAATACGCCATCAATCAGGGCAAGGGCGCTATCGGACTGCCGGGCGTCTACAAGCTCGGTGGCTGGTACGCGACCACGGATTTTGCCGATCAGCATTACGGCATTGATGGTACGGGCGCACGTGTTTCGCTCGGGGTCGATCCGGGCGCCGATCCGGTTCAGCATCGCGGCAACTGGGGCATCTACGGCGTCGCCGACCAGATGGTGTTGCGCGCCGGCGAGCGCAGCCTCAATCTGTTTCTGCGCGGCGGTCTGGCGCCGGCCGATCGCAATTTGATCTCCTATTATGTGGACGGTGGCGCTGGCTTCACCGGCCTGCTGCCCGAACGCCCCCATGATGTGCTCACTTTCGGCGTCGCATATGCCAAGGTCAGCCGTGATGCGGTCGCTGCAGATCAGGATGCGTTTGCAGTGGCGCTGCTCCATCCGATCCGCGATTACGAGCTGGTACTTGAAGTGAGCTATGCGGCGCAGATCGCGCGCTGGTGGACCATACAGCCTGACTTGCAGGTGATCGTGCACCCGGGTGGCCATGTAGCCGACCCGAACGATGTGACGAAAACGGTCGATACTGCTGTGATCGCCGGTATCCGCAGCACCATCAAATTCTAAACCACTCTCACTTCAACTCGATGCCGTCACGCAGTTCGCGGAAGCGGTTGAACACTGCATCGAATTCCGTTTTGGGAGCGATGGCGACGATACGCAGGAAGCCGCCGCCAGTGCCGGCAAAGCGCAGCCACTGCACCAGCGCGATCGGCTCGCCCTTGGGACCAACGGCGTCCGCCCTGATTTCGTAGCCGGGCCAGCCGCCGATGCGCATCGATTCCCCCGAGGTTAGCTTCAGATCGCGCAGCGGTGCGCGGATGACCAGATCGCGCGCGAAACGGCCGCGATCGGCCACTTGTTCGGGCGCGCCGCGCCCAATGCTGATGATCGCGTAGGGCCGCTCGCCGCGATCCGCGCTTTCGTCGTCGGCGACCACAACACCATCCGGCGATACCCTGACCACATGGAAGCCCGCCATGGCGGTGAGCTTGAATGGCAGCAGCCCCAGCAGTTCCTGTAGCGGCACTTTACGGAAAGTGACACTCGCCAGCATCTTGCGCACGGCTGCGTCGGGATAGAGCGTGCGCGCCGCTTCCGGCACATCGACGCGGATCAGCGCTGTGAGGTTGGGCACGGCGACAGCGGCGGCGCTGGCGACCAGGAACCAGCGCTGCGTGGGGATGCCGTTGTCCCGGGCTTTGCCGCTGACCAGCATGCCGACGCCGCTGGCGAAGATGAAGCTCTCGTGTTTCGCGTCGGTCAGGCCCTGCTGGTTCTGGGCGATGGCCGAGCGCATGATCTTGTCGTAGGCGGCCGACGGCAGCTCCAGGATGGTAACCGCGACATGGTGCTCGCTGTCCTCGAAACCGGGAAAGCGCCGGCTCGGGATGAGATCGCCGGTCGGCTCGAGCCCTACACGAAGCCCGGGCGGAAACACCGTGGTTGCTGCGGCGCTGGCGTCAAGTGCCAGCAAGCCAAACACTGTGATGGCGGCCGCAGCGCAAAATGTGCGGAACATGATCACCTTCTAACCAACGAGAGCGGCAGGCTGGCACCCTGCCGGCCGATTTGGACTTCTTTCGGACCTTGGTTCATTGCGGCAGCTGGAATGAATTTATACGCCCTGCGCTGCCGCGCCGCGACTGTTGTCGCTCAGAAAATTCCCGGAATCAGGCGGTAATGCACGCGCGCAGCGAATGCCTGGTAACCGGGGTCCTGCGTGAGCACGCGCTCTTCCCGAAGGATGCGCACGATCTGCATCGTCAGCGCCATCGCATAGAAGAGGGCATTCATGGCCGAAGGCATTGCCAGCAGGAAGCCGACATGCGTCGTGGTGTAGCCCGCATACATGGGATGACGCAGGAACCGGTACGGACCCATGACCTTGACGCCGCGATTGGCGGCGACGATGCCAAAGGAGCGCCCGAGCACCAGTTTCGCGGCAATTTGGAGCAAGATGCCCGCGCTCATCAAGCTCAAGCAAACGACGACGGGGACAAGTGGCGTGACATCGGCTGGCCCCACCAGCATCGGAAATATGGTCCCCAGGATTCCGAAACACCAGTCCGTTGGCCATTGCGACAGCGTGACTGAAGGCGCGCGCAAGACGATATAGACGAATGGCAGCGTCTCGCTGACGATCAATAAGAGCAGGATGATCCGGGGTGTGTCGGAAGCGCCCGTGAGCATGCGAAAGGCGAAGCTGAAGAACACCGCGGCAACGAACAGGCGCTCGCACAGACCGAGCATCAGTGCCTTGGGTGTCAGTCCCTCTGTTCCCGGACCGGCGATCCGCCAGGCGGCGCCCCACTCGGCGATCGCGTGTTTTGCTCGCGCAACCAAGCCACGCTCGCGAGCGGCGGGCAGGATCGGATCCCTATTTGAATCCATCGACAGCAGGGCCTTTGTGGTGTTGCGCCTATCCGTGCCGTTGCGTGAACGCGCGTGAACCTTAAAGTCCCGCGCCTTACCGCTAAGTTAAGGTGATAAATCGGCTTGTATTGGCTCTGCGATGGCATCGTCGTATCCATTAAATTTGGCCGACGATTTGAGCTTTCTATCGGTCGCGCCGCGGGGGAAAGAGCCTGTTAATGCGGCCCCGATAAATTTATCAGGAATTATCGATGAGAGGCTGGGCATCACAATGCTAGGCGTGGCCGACGATCGGTCCCTAGTGGTTGTTCTAAGGATCCAATTCCAGCAGGTCGACGCCTATGTACCATCGTGACGGACCGGCCAACGCGATCTGTGCCGTCGAGGGCAGCGCGCCGCTCGTGTCATGCCGCACGAGCTGTCGGCCCTCACCATGAAATCGCTCTCACTCTCATCCGGCGCTGAACGGCTGTCGCTGCCGCGATGGCTGCCGCTGCTTCTCATCGTTGGAATCGCGATCGCTATTCGATCCGTCGTCCTGACCAATCTCGATGAGAGCTGGGGTCTCACAATGGCGGAAAAAGTTCTCGATGGGCAGCGGCTTTATGTCGATATCTTCGAGATCAATCCGCCCGCCACCATGTTCCTCTATATCGTGCCGGCGCTTTTGGGGCGGCTGTCGGGGCTGCCGGCGGAAATTTTCGTCGATACTCTGGTATTCCTGGCGTCGGGATTGAGCCTATGGCTTGCGAGCCGAATTCTGCAGCGCGCCGGTACGGCTGATGACGACGACTGGACGTTGATCAGCGTGACTACGGCCGCGCTCTTGATCCTGCCGGCGCATGCTTTCGGCGAGCGTGAGCACATCGCACTGATCGCGTTCATTCCAATTCTCGCGGTCGCGGCCGTGCGCGCGCAGGGAAAGACGCCGGACTGGTCGATGGCGATCGTCGCCGGTATCGGTGGCGGTATCACCGCAATAATCAAGCCACATTTTGCTGTGCCGATCATTTGCGCAGCGACGGTCGCCGCGGTGCAGGTGCGATCCTGGCGTCCCATTTTTGCGTTGGAAAACTGGATCGCGGCATTCATGCTTGCCGCCTATGCCATACTGGTCGTCGTTGCTTATCCGCAGTTCATCTCCGACATCTTGCCGATTGTGTTGGCGGTCTATGTGCCGCTCCGGCTGCCGCTGCCGACTTTGCTCGTCGATGTCGCCGTGCCCCTTTGGGTGGCCTCGGTCGTGCTGATCGCGCTGCTCAAATGGCGTACCTTGTTGGCACCCGCCTATTCAGTGCTGCTTGCGGCGTCGACCGGATTCCTGTTGGCCTTTTTGGCGCAGGGGAAGGGCTGGGCCTATCAATCTTATCCGATGCTGGCGCTTATTCTGATCGCGCTCGCCATCGCCGTCATAGAACAATGGCGGCGGAAGCACGACTACGCCGCGGCCGGCCGCTCGGCGCGGCTTACCAGCGGATTGGCGACCAGCTTGATCGTCGGGCTGACCGTTTCCTGGATGAACGTAACAGTCGATCCCACAGCGGCCGCAGCGACGGTACGCACGATCAAACCGCATCCCAAGATTATGGCGTTCTCGAGCTTCCTATGGACCGGTTTTCCACTGACGCGCATGGTGGAAGGGATATGGGTCGGCCGTTTTCAATTTCTCTGGATCACGGGCGGAGTGCAGTACCTGCGTCAGCACGAGCCGCTCGATCCGGCCATTGCCCGCCGGCTTGATGCTTATGTCGCGCGGGAGAAAGCCATGGTTACCGAGGACATTGCCCGCCAAAGGCCGGACGTGATCCTGGTCGACCGCCTGGACCGGCGGATCGATTGGATGGCTTGGGCCAATTCCTATCCGCCGCTGGCCGCCGAGATGCGCCATTACAGTCCATACCGCTTGGTTGACGGGATCGAAATCCTGCGCCGGGGCGCGGACGATTAACCCTCTCGAAAGCCTCCCGGTGTCTCTGCCTTTGGCGTGGGCCGGTTCCCGGGGGGCCCGCTCGCGATTTCGTGAGCGGCCCGCTTGCGGGCAGTGGGGACCCTCCTATATGAGCCTTAAGCCGCGTAAATGCGGTGAATCGCGTATCCAGGGGGTTGGATCAGGGGGGTCTGCGGAGGAGCCGCGGATGACCCCGCGGGGCGCTCATCGGCCCGTCCGGCCTGCCGCAAATCGAGAGGAACAACTATGGGCAAGGTCATCGGCATCGACCTCGGGACCACGAATTCGTGCGTCGCCGTCATGGAAGGCAAGTCGCCGAAAGTCATCGAGAACGCCGAAGGCATGCGTACCACCCCGTCGATCGTCGCCTTCACCGACGATGGCGAGCGGCTGGTCGGTCAGCCGGCCAAGCGCCAGGCAGTCACCAATCCGGAAAAGACCATCTTCGCGGTCAAGCGCCTGATCGGCCGGCGCTACGACGACCCGATGGTGGAGAAGGACAAGAAGCTCGTCCCCTACAAGATTTCCAAGGCGTCGAACGGCGATGCCTGGGTCGAGGCGGACGGCAAGCAATATTCGCCCTCGCAGATCTCCGCCTTCACTCTGCAGAAGATGAAAGAGACGGCGGAAGCTTATCTCGGGCAAAAGGTCGAGCAGGCGGTCATCACCGTTCCGGCCTACTTCAACGACGCCCAGCGCCAAGCTACCAAGGACGCCGGCAAGATCGCCGGCCTCGAGGTGCTTCGCATCATCAACGAGCCGACCGCGGCCGCGCTCGCCTATGGTCTCGACAAGGAAAAGACTGGTCTGATCGCGGTCTATGACCTCGGCGGCGGCACCTTCGACATTTCCATACTCGAGATCGGCGACGGCGTGTTCGAGGTGAAGTCCACGAACGGCGACACGTTCCTGGGCGGCGAAGACTTCGACATGCGCCTGGTCAACTATCTCGCCGACGAGTTCCAGAAGGAGCAGGGCATTGACCTACGTAAGGACAAGCTCGCACTGCAGCGCCTGAAGGAGTCGGCTGAGAAAGCCAAGATCGAGCTGTCGTCCACCACGCAGACCGAGATCAACCTGCCGTTCATCACGGCGGATGCCTCGGGCCCCAAGCACCTGACCATGAAGCTCACCCGCGCCAAGTTCGAGGCGCTGGTCGACGATCTCATCCAGAAGACGGTCGAGCCCTGCCGCAAGGCGCTCAAGGACGCGGGCGTGTCCGCCGGCGAGATCGGCGAGGTGGTCCTGGTCGGCGGCATGACGCGCATGCCGAAGGTGCAGGAAGTCGTGAAGCAGTTCTTCGGCAAGGAGCCGCACAAGGGCGTCAACCCGGATGAAGTCGTCGCCATCGGCGCGGCCATCCAGGCCGGCGTGCTGGCCGGCGACGTCAAGGACGTGCTGCTGCTCGACGTGACCCCGCTGTCGCTCGGCATCGAGACGCTGGGCGGCGTGTTCACGCGCATCATCGACCGCAACACCACGATCCCGACCAAGAAAAGCCAGGTCTTCTCGACCGCCGAGGACAGCCAGAACGCGGTGACCATCCGCGTCTTCCAGGGCGAGCGCGAGATGGCGGCCGACAACAAGATGCTCGGCCAGTTCGATCTGATGGGCATTCCGCCGGCCCCGCGCGGCGTGCCGCAGATCGAGGTCACCTTCGACATCGACGCCAACGGCATCGTCAACGTGTCGGCGAAGGACAAGGCGACCGCCAAAGAGCAGCAGATCCGCATCCAGGCGTCGGGCGGCCTGTCAGAGTCCGATATCGAGAAGATGGTCAAGGACGCGGAAGCGCACGCTGAAGAGGACAAGAAGCGCAAGGCCGCCGTGGAGGCAAAGAACCACGCGGAAGCGCTGGTGCATTCGACCGAGAAGGCGCTGTCCGAACATGGCTCCAAGATCGGCGAGACCGACCGCAATGCGATCGAGAACGCCATGGCCGATCTGAAGGAGGCACTCAAAGGTGACGACGCCGACGCGATCCAGCAGAAGACCAATGCGTTGGCGCAGGCTTCCATGAAGCTCGGCGAGGCGATGTACAAGCAGCAGCAGGAAGCGCAGGCCGGGCAAGCCGGCGGTGACGCTGCGGGCGAGAAGAAAGAAGACGTCGTTGACGCGGAGTTTACCGAGGTCAACGACGACAAGAACCAGAAGTCCTCTTAAACTGGTTGCCGGCGCTATGACGGCGGCGCAAGGCATGAGCATCGTCGCCTCCGGGCTTGACCAAGCAAGTCGGATTTATCCGACTTGCTCTGGTTTAGACCGGCCGAACTCGGGTAAACCCGAGTTCGGATGGGTCCATCTTTTTCGCAAGATGATGGATGGCCGGGTCATGTCCGGCCATGACCATTTGAAGCACTAGGACCAAGCTGGCATGTCCAAACGCGACTATTACGAGGTCCTGGGCGTTTCGCGCGATTGCAGCGAGGCCGATCTTAAGACCGCCTTCCGCAAGCTCGCCATGAAGCATCATCCGGATCGCAATCCGGGCGACACCGAGTGCGAGCACAAATTCAAGGAAATCAACGAGGCCTATGACGTGCTCAAGGACGGCGACAAGCGCGCCGCCTATGACCGTTTCGGCCACGCCGCTTTCGAGCACGGCGGCATGGGCGCCGGCGGGGCTGGATTCGGCGCCGATTTCGGCTCCGCCTTCGCCGATATTTTCGAGGGCATATTCGGAATGGGCGGCGGCCGCGGCGGCCGCGCCTCCGGCCGCGAGCGCGGCTCGGATCTCCGCTACAACATGGAGATCAGCCTGGAGGAGGCCTTCGAAGGCAAGACCGCGCAGATCCGCATCCCGACCTCGGTCACCTGCGAAGCTTGCTCCGGTACCGGCGCCAAGCCCGGCACCAAGCCGAAGACATGCTCGACTTGCGGCGGTGCCGGCCGTGTCCGCCATGCGCAAGGCTTCTTCACGCTGGAGCGTACCTGCCCGGCCTGTCAGGGCCGCGGCCAAGTGATCGACGATCCTTGTCCGAACTGCTCGGGCGCCGGACGGGTGACGCGCGAGCGTACGCTCTCGGTCAACATTCCGGCCGGGGTCGAAGACGGTACCCGCATCCGGCTGGCCGGCGAGGGCGAGGCGGGCCTACGCGGCGGTCCGGCTGGCGACCTCTATATTTTTCTTGCCATCACCCCCCACGAGTTCTTCCAGCGCGACGGCGCCGACCTGCATTGCCGTGTGCCGATTTCCATGGTGACGGCGGCTCTCGGCGGCGAGTTCGAGGTACCAGCGATCGACGGCAGTAAGGCGCGGGTCAAGGTGCCCGGCGGCACCCAGACCGGCCGCCGCTTCCGCCTCTCGGCCAAGGGTATGCCGGTGCTGCGGGCCAAGCAGACCGGCGACATGTACGTCCAGGTTGTAGTTGAGACGCCGCAGAATTTGACCAAACGCCAACGCGAGCTGCTGGCTGAATTCGAAAAGCTCTCGTCCGAGACTACGCAGCCGGAATCCGCCGGATTCTTCAGTCGGGTCAAGGACTTTCTCGATGGTCTGGCGAATCCCGGCGGCAGCCATTCCGGTTAATCGCTTGACCCCTCGCCCGCCGAGTTATACCCGTGGTGGCGAGCGGGCGAAGACCCGCCCGTACAATTGAACCGGCATCTATGCCCTCACACACCGTCGTCCACAAGAAGCCCCTGCGTCTCGATGACGAGATGCAGTTCATTCGTTCGTGGATCGAGAAGCCACTATCGACTGGCGCAGTCATGCCGTCGAGCAAGGCGCTGGCGCGCACTATGGCGCGCTATGTCGATCCGACTGCGAAGGGGCCAGTGATCGAGCTGGGACCCGGCACCGGCCCGGTCACCGAAGCGCTGGTACGACACGGCATCGATCCGGCGCGGCTTGTGCTGGTTGAGTTCAACAACGACTTCTGCCGTCTGCTGCGACAGCGCTATCCGGCGGCGACCGTGGTGCAGGGTGATGCTTATCGGCTGCGCCGCACCGTGCAGAACTATGTAAGCGATCCCGCCGCCGCGGTGGTGTCGAGCCTGCCGCTGCTGACCAAGCCGCTGCGTACGCGGCTGCGCCTGATGGCCGACGTGATGGCCTTGACCGCACACGGCGCGCCCTTCGTGCAGTTTACCTATGGCTTGGTGCCGCCAATTCCGAAATCGCTTTCCGGCATCACGGCACAAGCCTCCAACGTGATCTGGCTCAATTTGCCGCCGGCGCGCGTGTGGGTCTATCGCGCGCGCTAGATTTTCTGGCCCCTGCACCGTCATGCCCGGCCTTGTGCCGGGCATCCACGTCTTTAGGGCGTCACAGGCGCGATCAAGACGTGGATGGCCGGGACAAGCCCGGCCATGACCATCGAGGGAGCGGTGTGTTAAGGAAGGCCGCAGCTTTTTGGAGCCGCCGATGCCGATCCCCAAGATCCTCGTCTTCGCCTCCTCGACACGCACCGGCTCTCATAATGCGAAGCTGGCGGCGCTGGCGGCCAAGGAGCTGACGCTGATCGACGCCGACGTCACCCGCATCTCGCTCGTCGACTATCCTTTGCCGCTCTACGATCCCGATCTTGACGCGCGCACCGGCCCGCCGGCCCATGCACTCAAGCTCAAGCAGATGATCATGGCGCATCACGGCGTCTTCATCGCCAGCGCCGAATACACGGCCTCGGTGACGCCGCTGATCAAAAACGCCATCGACTGGGTCTCGCGCGTGCGCGAGAAAGGCGATCCGGCCAATGCCGCCTTCAAGAACCGTGTGTTCGCGCTCAGCGCTGCTTCGGTCGATCCGGCCGGCGGCGTGCATTCGCTCATGGCCTTGCGCCAGATCCTCGAGATCGGTTGCGGCGCACTGGTGATCCCCGAGCAGGTGGCGATCCCTGCCGCCGACCAGGCGTTTGACGAGATGGACAACCTGGTCGACCTGCGCACCGCCAATCTTTTCAAAGCCCAGTTGCAGCGCCTGGTCGATGTGGCGCAGCTCATGATGTGAATGCGAGGAGGCTTACTTGTCGCTCGATGCGCGTGAACGCTTGATTGTCGCTCTCGATGTGCCGTCGGTGGCTAAAGCCGAGGCGCTGGTGGCGCGGCTGGGTGAATCAGTGTGGTTCTACAAGATCGGCTATCAGCTCGCCTTTGCCGGCGGATTGCCCTTCGCGGCTGGCTTGATCGCGGCCGGCAAGCAGGTGTTCCTCGATCTCAAGCTGCACGACATCGGCAACACCGTGACCAAGGGTGTGGAAAGTGTCGCGGAGCTCGGCGCCACCTTCCTCACCGTGCATGCCTATCCGCAGACCATGAAAGCGGCGGTGGAAGGCAAGCGCGGCTCGACCCTGCGCATCCTCGCGGTCACCGTGCTCACCTCCTACGACGATGCCGATCTCGCCGCCGCCGGCTACGATATGGGCGTTGCTGAGCTGGCCGCGGCGCGCGCCATGCAGGCGCGCGACATCGGTGTCGACGGGCTGGTCTGCTCGGCGGAGGAAGCGGGCAATCTGCGCAGCATCGTGGGGCCGGGCATGGCGCTGGTGACGCCTGGCATCCGGCCAGCGGGCAGCGCCTCGGGCGACCAGAAGCGCATCATGACGCCGGCGCGGGCGGTTGAAGCCGGCGCCGATTATCTGGTGGTTGGCCGGCCGGTGGTGGAAGCGGCCGATCCCCGGGCGGCGGCGGATGCCATTGTTGCCGAGATCGAACAGGCGACGGGCAAGTAACGGGAGGACAGCGATGGCGAAGGGCTACTGGATCGGCCGCGTCAATGTGCACAACGAGGAAGGCTACAAGCCCTATGCCGCGGCCAACGCGGCGATCTTCAAGAAGTTCGGCGCAAAATTCGTGGTGCGTGCCGGCAAATTCGAATGCCCGGAAGGCGCGGCGCGCTCGCGCAATGTGGTGATCGAATTTCCCGACTACGCCACTGCGCTCGCCTGCTACCACTCGCCGGAATACCAGCAGAACATCAAGGTGCGGCAGCCGCATTCGGTCGCCGACATCCTCATCATCGAAGGTTATGACGGCCCGCAGCCCTAGGCGTTCGTCGTTCGCCGCGCTATACCGCCGCGACATTTCGGGAGATCAATTATGGCCGATATGCGCTTGATCGTGGCGGGGGCCGGCGGACGCATGGGGCGCACGCTGGTGAAGGCCATCGCCGAAACCAAGGGTCTCGCGCTCGCCGGTGCGTTGGAAGACGCGCGTTCGCCGCTGATCGGCAAGGACGCTGGCGTGCTGGCCGGGCTGTCTGAAAACGGCATTAAGCTCACCGCCGACGCGGCCTCGCTGTTGGAGCAGGCCGACGGCATCATCGATTTCACGGTGCCGGTGGCGACCGTGGCCTATGCCGCGCTCGCCGCCAAGCGCGGCAAGGTGCAAGTGATCGGGACTACCGGCTTAAGCACGGGCGATGAGGCCAAGATAAAGGATGCGGCAAGCAAGGCAGTCATCGTCAAGTCCGGCAATATGAGCCTGGGCGTCAACCTGCTGGCGGCGCTGACAAAACGCGTGGCCAAGACGCTGGACGACTTGTTTGACATTGAAATCCTTGAAATGCATCACAACCAGAAGGTCGACGCGCCCTCCGGTACCGCGCTCTTGCTCGGACGCGCGGCCGCCGAGGGCCGCGGCATCGATCTCGACCAGCATGCGGTCAAGGCGCGCGAGGGCCATACCGGCAAGCGCACGCCCGGCGACATCGGCTTCGCCACCCTGCGCGGCGGCACCGTGGTGGGCGAGCACACCGTGATGTTCGCGGGTCCCGCCGAGCGGATCGAGCTCACCCACAAGGCCGAGGACCGCATGATTTTCGCGCGCGGCGCGCTGCATGCGGCACTATGGGCGCGCGGCCAGACGCCGGGGCTCTATTCGATGATGGATGTGCTCGGCCTGAAGAATTTTTGAGCGGGCTGTGTCGCGCCCATCGGCCAGGCCGCCGCTCAATCCGGGTTATCGCGTGTCGCAGTCTTCGACGCGCTGTGCGCAACCTTGAGATTGGGCACGAGCGGCAGGCCCTGGCGTTTCTTGTCTGCGATCTCCGCGGCCACCTTGCGCATCTGCACGAAACGCGCAGCCGTAATCGGATGCGTGGTGGCGAGGCGGATGCTGTCAGGGTCTTCCTGCGCAAACCGCCGCCAAACTTCTTCGCTGCCGGAAATATCGTAGCCGGCGCGCGCCGCGTAATAGGCGCCGACATAATCGGCTTCGCGCTCGAAGTCGACGCTGAAGGCTTGGGCGCCAACCTTCTCGAAATGCCGGGTGAAGGTGGTACCGGTGTAGATGCCGCCCAGCATGAAACCGCCGTCGACCAGGGCGCCACCGACGGCGCCCAGAAACGCATTCTGCTCCTTCTTCTGGTAGTAACCCATGGTCACATGGGCAAGCTCATGCCCTACGATGACGGCGAGATCGGCGTCGCTCTGAGCCACGCGCAAAATGCCTGAATTGAGCACGATCTTATCATTGGTGGTGTAGGCATTCGCTGTCTGATTGCTGACATAGCGGATCGGAATTGCGCAAGCCGGCACCGGCAAGACCGTGCGCAGCGTATCGACGCCGTCACGCCGCACCATGATTTGCACGGGCGCCTCGCCATGCCGCTGCAGCCAGCGATCCATCCAGCGCGCGGTTCCGGTCGCCGGTACCACTTCGTTGTCGAGCGTGAGAATCTGATCGCCGACCTTGATGCCGGCGACCGCCGCCGGCGAGTCGCTGGCAATCGAGATCACGGCCGGCTTGCTCCAGCCGATCTGCAGTGCCTCATGGGTATAGGAGCGGTATTTGCGCGGCAGGCCCCGCACGGTGGCGGCGTGGAGCCCGATTTGCGTGGCGACGTTCTTGCAGAACTGGCGGTTGGCGACGCGGATGTGGAAACCGACATTGTCGACGCGCGCGACCGCAGCGTAATAGGCGCGGATCTGGTCGATCTGCTCCTTGCGCTGCTCGTTGGCGACGTCCTGGGCCGGCAGCATGGGCAGCTTGCTCGCCGGCATGGCGCAACCCGCGCACAACCACGCGCTCGCAATCACGCCCCACCACCGACGCCGTGACACCGGAAGTCCCCCAAAGACGGGGGAGTTTGCGCCCGCGCTGCAACCGGATCAAGTAATAGTTGCAAGTATCGAAAAAACACCGAATGGTTAGCGCGTGTTGTCTACCGGCAGCCAAGACACAAGCCGGATGAAATTGGCGTCTTGCGGGGCTTACGATTGATGATTCAGCGCTTGCCGCGATTGGCCCAATAGACCGACAGGCCCGAGCCATCCGCGGCAGCAAGGCCGTTCTGGCTGGCTTCGTCGAACGAGGCCAAGGCCGCGGTCGCAGCCGGCATGGCGGCGCCCTTGGCTTTTCCGGTCGCGAGCATGGTGCGCAAATCCTTGCAAGCGTCGGAAATGTTGAACGTAGTCGGCCCGGGCGGGCGGCCCTCGAGCATGGCGACAATCATGTCGGCGCGGTTCTTCAGCGCGTTGTTGGCACCGCTCGTGTCGGTGAACAGATCAAGCAGGCGCTTCGGCTCCCAGCCGAGATCGCGGCAGATCGCGAAGGCTTCGCCATAGGCCTGCCACGCCACCATCAGTGGCAGATTGATGGCGAGCTTCATGGTCGATCCGGCGCCGACCGGTCCGCAATGTTCCAGCCGGCGACAGAGCGGTTGCAAGATCGGCGTGGCACGTTCGGCGTCGGCGGGCTCCGCGCCCATCAAACCGATCAACTTGCCTTGCCGCGCCGGCGGGACCGAACCGCCAACTGGACACTCCACCAGCACCGCGCCTTTGACCCGCACCTTGGCCGCTAGTGCGACATTCACCTCCGGTGGCACCGTGCTCATTTCGATGAACAGTTTGCCGGCGACCGCACCCGACAAGAGACCATCCGGCCCGTTGTAGACCTGCTCGATGGCGGCGCCATCAGTGAGAATAGTGAGTACGGCATTCGTTTTGCTGGCGAGCTCGGCCGGCGTTGCCGCGATCGCGGCGCCGGCGTCGATGACCGGCTTGGTCTTACCGGGCGAGCGGTTCCAGACGGTAACCTGATGGCCGACCTCCATCAGCCGCAGCGCGATCGCCGCGCCCATTTTGCCGATACCGGCAACTCCGATGTGCATGACGTTTCTCACTCTTGTGTTGTCGCGCTGCGTTTAGCGGCCCTGTCGGTCGCGCGACCGAAAAGAGCGCTCAATTTTCGCCAAACAATGACTGACGCACCGCGCGCAAATGCTGCCGCATGGTTTCAGCGGCCCGCTCGGGATCGCGGTGGCGCAAGGCATCGAAAACCTCGGCGTGTTCCTGGATGACGCGCTTGATCGTCCGGGTCGGTTCGATCGGCCGGCGCAAACGCCCAAACAGCTCGCGATTCCGGTTGGCCTGCACGACGTCGAAAATGACCAGCATCAGTGCATTGCCGGCCGCATGCGCGATCGCCCGATGCAAGCGGCAGTCCCAGACCTCAAAGGTATTCCAGTTGTCGACCGACTCCATCTTCTGCATGCAGTTGTCGATCTCGGTGAAATCGCTGCCCTTGGCGCGATAGGCCGCAAGCCGCGCCAACTCGGGCTCGATTGACAGACGCGCTTCCATCACCTCGCGTGGATTGGTCAGGTCGGCGAGCGGTGAGATCTGCAGGGGTATCGCCGAAGGAAGTAGGCGGCGTCCGAAAAAGGTCCCCTTTCCGACATGGCGCCAGACCAATCCTTCGGCGGCCAGTTTCTTCAGACCGGAACGCAATCGGTTGCGGGTCAGCCCAAGGATGACCGCCAGTTCGCGTTCGGGCGGCAGCCGCTCCTGCTCGGCAAACTCTTGTTGGCTGATGTAGTCGCGAAGACGGGCAAGATCCGCTTCAGCCTGTCGCATGGTTATCTCCACACAATGGGCAAACCGCCACCCCCGAATTGCGCACCCATATTGAACCAAAATCCACCCAATTGGAAATATGATCTAGATCAATTTTTGGTAAAGTTGACAACCCTTCCTACATTGACGATCCTTTTCGCCTAAAGGATGCATGGGAGGCCGCTTGAATGGTGCAAGCCTCGGTCTCGGAGGCCTCGCTGGCTCGCAGCCTCGCGCATCCGCAATTCGTCTCAGCCGAAACCACCCAAAGTGTCCTCGCCTGGCCGGAAATCATCGCGCGCCTGCGCGCCGCTTACAGTGTTCCGCACGGTCCAGCAGCCAGCCCGCCGCGCGTAGTCGCCCGCGGCACCGATCGAACCTGGCTCAGGGCGCTCGCCGCCGTTCCGCCGGGCGGGCGCTTCATGGGCGCCAAGCTTTTCGGTTTCGGGCGCCAACGTTCGGTCAGTTATCTCATCGCGCTGTTTGAGCAGGAAACCGGGGCGCTGGCGGCACTGGTCGACGGCAATCTGGTCACTGCCTATCGCACCGCCGCCACCTCGGCGGTGGCGGTCGAGCGCTTGGCGCCGCAAGGGCCGCTCATCCTGGGCGTGCTCGGCAGCGGGCTCGAGGCACAGATGCACGCCCGCGCCATTGCGGCGGTGCGGCCGCTGCGCGAACTGCGCGTCTACAGCCCCACGCCGCGCAATCGCGAAGCCTTCGCCATCCGCTTCACCGAAGAGCTTGGTGTGCCCTGCACACCGGTCGCGCGGCCGGAAGTTGCCGTGATTGGCGTCGATCTGGTCGCGGCGGCGGCCCGTTCGCACGATGAAAGCCCGATTCTGCGCGGCGAATGGTTGAAGCCGGGCCAGATGGTGGTTTCGATCGGTTCCACCCTGCCCGACCAGCGTGAAATCGATGAGCAGGTCGTGGCGGCGGCGGATCTGATTGTCTGCGACATGCCGGACGAGGTTATCGCGGAAACCGGCGATATGATCGCGGCGGCTGCCGCCAAAGTGCCATTTGAGCAGAAGATTATCTCGCTCAATGAATTGATGACCGGTAAGGACATGACCGGCAAAGATTTGGGCACTCGCGTCGCGGCGGCGCGTCTGCCGATGTACAAATCGGTTGGCGCCGCCCTGCAAGACGTTGTGGTGGCCGAATTAGCATTCGAATGCGCAAGCAAGAAAGGTTTGATCGAGTCTCTGCCAATTGGATTTCTAATGAAGCAAACGTGAGGTTTTGGCGCGTGCGTCAATGTCTCGCGGACAGTAACCGACGGGAGGAGAAGACCATGCGAATGAGTAAATACGCACCCTTCGCTTTCCTCGCACTTGCGGCAAGCTTCGCGGTGCCTGCGACAGCATCGGCCATGGACCATTTGAAATACGGCATGCTGCGGGTGCCGCAGGCGGTGCTGGTCGGAATCGCCAAGGGCTTCTTCAAGGAAAAGAACATCGACGTCGAGATCGTGTTGTTCCGCTCCGGCGCTCAGACCGTGCCGGCGCTGTCGACCGGACAGGTGGATCTGGTGTCGACCTCGCCAGGCGCCGCGCTCTACAACGCGCTATCGCAAGGCGTGAAAGCCAAGATCGTCGCCGATTATTTCGTGCCCGGGCCGAAACAGCCGGGCGGCGATCCCAACGGCATCGCCGTCCGCAAAGACCTGATCACTAGCGGCAAGTTCAAGGGACCGGCTGACGCCAAGGGCCTGACTTTCGCGATTACCGCGCGCGGGCAATTCACCGATCTGTTTGCCCGGGAGTTCCTCAAGCTCGGCGGTCTGACCGAAAAGGACGTGCGGATCGTCACCATGTCCTATCCGGACATGCTCGCCGCCCTGAAGGGCAAGGCGATCGATCTCGCCTCCGCCATCGATCCCGGGCTCTATCGCGCCGAGCAGGAAGGCATTGCCGTGCGTTACAAAAAGCTGTCGGACGTCATGCCCGGGCTCAACCTCGGCGTCACCATGTATGGCGAGCGGCTGATCGAGAAAGACCGCGATCTCGGCATGCGCTTCATGGCGGCTTATCAGAAAGCCAATTCCTATCTGCGCAAACGTCTGACCGAGCCGGGCGGCCGCAAGGAAATCGCGGAAATCTATCAGAAATACCTGCCGCTGCCGGATCCTTCGCTATACGAGAAGATCGGCCTCGGCATGGGTTATGAGAAAATGACGGTCAATGTCGACGGCAAATACGGCCTGCGCTGGCAGCTCAAGCAGCACGTCGCCAGCGGGCTGGTGCCGCATCCGCCGAAACTCGCCGATATCGTCGACCAATCCTTCGCCGAAGCGGCGTGGAAGGGCCGCAACCAATAACTGAAAGTGCGGGGACCGGAGGCGACCCTTGCCGGCCCCCGCCATCGAGACCAAGCTACCGGCCGGTTGCCGCGCTCCCCAAACGTCAAGCCGATCGTCAAGATTTGCGCGCATGAAACCGAAAATCGCCATCCGCAATGTCAGCCGTTTCTTCGACGTGAAGGGCGGCACGTTTCAGGCTTTGCGCAACGTCAATCTGGAGGTCGGCGCCGAGCAGTTTCTCTGCATCGTCGGCCCGAGCGGCTGCGGCAAATCGACCCTGCTGCGCATGCTGGGCGGATTGGAGATGGCCAGCACCGGCGACATCAGCATTGCGCACGATAATCCGGCGCGGCCGCTCACCGCCATGATCTTCCAGCAGGAGTCGGTGTTCCCCTGGCTGACGGTCGAAAAGAATGCCGCTTACGGGCTGCAGGTGACCAATAACTGGCGCGGCGCCGAGAGCGCCGAACGCGTCACCTACTTCCTCGAGAAGACGGGTCTGCTGAAGTTCCGCGATTTCTACCCCTACCAGCTTTCCGGCGGCATGAAGCAGCGCCTGTCGGTGGCGCGCGCCTTCGTCACCAATCCGGAAATCCTCTTGATGGATGAGCCGTTCGCCGCGCTCGACGAGCAGAACAAGCTGCTGCTGCAGCAGGAGCTCGGCAAATTGTGGGAGGAATTCCGCAGCACGGTGGTCTTTATCACGCACAGCCTGGACGAGGCGGTGCTGCTGGGCGATCGCGTCATGGTCATGAGTTCGGCGCCGGGACATATCAAGCAGGCCTTCGACATTCCGTTCGCGCGGCCGCGCGACTTCCTCGAACTGCGCCAGCAGGACGATTTCCATCACCTGACCCGGCAGATGTGGGAGCTGCTGCGCCAGGAAGTGGAGGCGGCGCGCGCCCAGGAAGCCGGCCGCCTCAGCCAGGAAAGGGCACGCCGCAATGGCTGATCAGGCCGCCGTCAGCCACACCGAGCACGTCGCGGAGACCCCGCCGCCGCGCAAGCGCCGGCTGCCGCTGCCGACCGCCGCGCTGTCGCCACTTGCGCTTCTGATCCTGTGGGAGATCGCCGCCCGGCTCGGCTGGATCGAGGTGCAGTTCTTCCCCGCGCCGACCACCATCGCCGAAACCTTCTGGCAGATGACCCGCACCAGCCAGTTCTGGAGCGATATCGGCATCAGCCTGTCGCGCATGGCAGTCGGCTTCACCATGGGCGCGGTGCCGGGCCTGCTGGTCGGCCTGGCGATGGGCCTGTTCCGACCCGCGCGCTCAGTCTTCCAGCCGCTGATCGCGGCGATCTATCCACTGCCGAAGATCGCGCTCTTGCCGCTTATCCTGCTGATCTTCGGGCTCGGCGAAATGTCGAAATACGTGATCGTCGCCATCGGCGTGTTCTTCCTGATGGCGATCAATTCCATGGCCGGCGTGATGAACGTGCCGGCGATCTATTTCGACGTCGCGCGCAATCTCAAGGCCTCGCGCTGGAAGATGTATTTCACCGTCGCGCTGCCGGGCGCGCTGCCGGGCATCTTCACCGGTTTGCGCATCTGCGTCGGCACCGCGCTCTTGTTGCTGGTCGCCGCCGAATTCGTCGGCGCCAACGAGGGCATCGGCTACCGGGTCTGGTGGGCCTGGTCGGTGTTTTGGGTGAAGACCATGTATGTCGGCTTTGCCGTGATCGCCTTGCTCGGCTTCGCCCTCACCTATGCCGTCGAATATCTCGAGCGCCGCTTCCTGCCCTGGCAGGGTCGTTGATCTGAACTCTTCCTACCGCATCCCATCTCAGGAGCACTCGCAATGCCGTCCTACAAGAAGAACGAAGCGCGCGATTGGGCGCGGGCCGATCTGCGTGGCGTCGCCAATGTGGTGATCCCGTCCTATACCGCGGATCTGAAGGGCCTCAACGAGAAGGGCATCCGCCACGACATCAGGCTGGAGATCGAATACGGATTTGCCGGCACGCTCTTGGTGTCGGAGACGGCGATCACACTCGACGAATACCGCCAGTTCTTCGAATGGGCGCATGACGAGTCGCGCGGGCGGCTCAAGCTCATCCACCACGCCAGCTTCAACACGCTGGAGGAGAACATCGAGGCCGCGCAGATTGCCGAGGCCAATGGCGCCGAATTGGTGCTGTTGTCCTATCCGGCGAATTTCTATGCGGAGTCGCCGGACGACATCTACGACTACACCGTGGCCTTCTGCGACGCGACTAATCTCGCCGTCATGCTGTTCCCGGTGCCGCTCTGGGGCTTCGACCGCGTGCACCCTTCCGACATCCCGGCGAGCCTGATCCGGCGGCTGATCGACGATTGCCCCAACGTCGTGGCGATCAAGGCGGAAGGCGCCATGCCGGCCATCATGCATTTCGTCGAATGCTACCGGCGGTTCGGCAAGGAAGTCGTGGTTACCATGCCGCTGGAAGGCGACATGATCCCGCTGGCGCAGCTGGTGCCGATCCAGTTCTCCGGCACCAGCAACACCGAATATTTCGGGCCGATGATTCCGCGCATTCACAAGCTGCTGCAGGCGGGCAATTTCGATGAGGCCACGCGGCTCTTTTGGCAGATTCATCCCGCCCGCAAGGCCAACCAGCAGGCCAATGCCTACACGCTGCAGACGCTGTTCCTGCACCGCATGCTGTGGAAGTACCAGGGCTGGCTCAACGGGTTCAACGGCGGGCCGCTGCGCCAGCCGACCATGCGGCTGAACGAAGGCCACATGAACCTACTGCGCCAAGGACTGATCAATTCTGGCCTGCCGGTGACGGACAGCCACAACCGCGAATTCTTTGTCGGGCGTCATCGCTAAGCATAGGCGCTAGCGGCAGGGCGTCCCTTCGGAAGGCATAAAATGCGGCGGCCGGCGATCCCATCGGATCGCCGACCATCTTCGCATAGAAAACGGATCGTTGGCCGTCGGCTAGAGCTGCCGGTCCACCATGGTCTTCTTCAATTCGGCGATCTGCTTGGCCGGATTGAGGCTCTTCGGGCAGGCCTTCGAGCAGTTCAAGATGGTGTGGCAGCGGTAGAGCCGGAACGGGTCCTCGAGCTTGTCGAGCCGCTCGCCGGTGGCTTCGTCGCGGGTGTCCTGCACCCAGCGATTGGCCTGCAGCAGCGCGGCCGGGCCGAGATAGCGGTCCGAGTTCCACCAGTAGCTCGGGCACGAGGTCGAGCAGCAGGCGCACAGGATGCACTCGTACATGCCGTCGAGCTTCTGCCGATCCTCGTGGCTTTGCTTCCACTCGGTCTCCGGCGTCGGTGAGACCGTATGCAGCCAGGGCTCGATGGAGGCGTATTGCGCGTAGAAATTGGTGAGATCGGGCACCAAGTCCTTGACCACCGGCTGATGCGGCAGCGGATAAACCTTCAGCGGCTCCTTGGCGTCGTCCATTGCCTTGGTGCAGGCGAGCGTATTGGTGCCGTCGATGTTCATCGCGCAGGAACCGCACACGCCCTCGCGGCAGGAGCGGCGAAAAGTCAGCGTCGGATCGATATTGTTCTTGATCCAGATCAGCGCGTCGAGAACCATCGGCCCGCAGTCGTCGCGGTCGACGTAATAGGTGTCGACGCGCGGGTTCTGGCCGTCATCCGGGTCCCAGCGGTAGACGCGCACCTCGGTCTCGCGCTTGGCGCTAGCCTTGCGCGGCCAGGTCTTGCCCTGGGTGATCTTGGAATTTTTCGGCAGTGTGAATTCGACCATGTGAAGTATCCGCGGTTGATGTGGCTGCGGGCGGCGTCAGTAGACGCGCGCCTTCGGCTCGACATACGCAACGTCGTTGGTCATCGTGTAGGTGTGCACCGGGCGGTAATCGAGCGTCACCTTGCCCTTCTCGTCCATCCAGGACAGCGTGTGCTTCATCCAGTTCTGGTCGTCGCGGTTGGGGAAGTCCTCGCGCGCATGGGCCCCGCGGCTTTCGGTGCGGTTGCACGCCGAATCCATGGTCACTACCGCCTGCGCCATCAGATTGTCGAGTTCGAGCGTCTCGATCAGATCCGAATTCCAGATCAACGAGCGGTCGGTGACGGCGATGTCGGGCATGCCCGCATAGACTTCGTGGATGAGCTTGGAGCCCTCCTGCAGCACTTCGCCGGTGCGGAACACCGCGCAATTGTTCTGCATCACGCGCTGCATCTTCATCCGCAGCTGCGCGGTCGGCGTGCCGCCGGACGCGTAGCGGTACTTGTCGAGCCGACTGAGCGCAAAGTCGGCCGAGTTCTTCGGCAGCTCCGGCTGCTTGTCGTTGGGGGTGAGCAGTTCGGCGCAACGCTGCGCCGCGGCTCGCCCGAACACCACCAAGTCGATCAGCGAGTTGGAGCCGAGCCGGTTGGCGCCGTGCACCGACACACAGGCGGCCTCGCCCAGCGCCATCAGGCCGGGAATCACGGTGTCTGGATTACCGTTCTTCTTGGTGAGCGCCTCGCCGTGATAATTGGTGGCGATGCCGCCCATGTTGTAGTGCACCGTCGGCAGCACCGGGATCGGCTCGCGGGTGACGTCGACGCCGGCAAAAATGCGCGAGGATTCCGCGATGCCCGGCAGCCGCTCGTGGATCACGGCGGGGTCGAGGGGGTCGAGGTGCAGGAAGATGTGGTCCTTCAGCTTGCCGACGCCGCGGCCTTCGCGAATTTCAATGGTCATCGAGCGCGAGACCACGTCGCGCGAGGCGAGGTCCTTGGCCGATGGCGCGTAGCGCTCCATGAAGCGCTCGCCTTCCGAATTGACCAGATAGCCACCTTCGCCGCGCACGCCTTCGGTGATCAGGCAGCCGGCGCCGTAGATGCCGGTCGGGTGGAACTGCACGAACTCCATGTCCTGCAGCGGCAGGCCGGCGCGCAGCACCATGGCGTTGCCGTCACCGGTCTGGGTATGGGCGCCGGTGCAGGTGAAATAGGCGCGGCCATAGCCGCCGGTGGCGATCATGGTCATGTTGGCGCGGAAGCGGTGGATGCTGCCGTCTTCCAGATTGAGCGCGATGACGCCGCGGCAGCGGCCCTCCTCGTCCATGATCAGGTCGATGGCGAAGTATTCGATGTAGAACTCGGCCTGATGGCGCAGCGACTGGCCGTAGAGCGTGTGCAGCATGGCATGGCCGGTACGGTCGGCGGCAGCGCAGGTGCGCTGCGCGGTGCCCTTGCCGTAATGGGTGGTCATGCCGCCGAACGGACGCTGATAGATCTTGCCGTCTTCCTCGCGGCGCGAGAACGGCAGGCCCCAGTGCTCCAATTCATAGACCGCATCGGGCGCGTTACGGCACAGATATTCGATGGCGTCCTGGTCACCGAGCCAGTCGGAGCCCTTGACGGTGTCGTACATGTGCCAGCGCCAGTCATCCTCGCCCATATTGCCGAGGGCCGCGGCGATGCCGCCTTGCGCCGCCACTGTGTGCGAGCGGGTGGGGAACACCTTGGTGATGCAGGCGGTGCGCAGGCCCGCTTCGGCGCAGCCAACCACCGCGCGCAGGCCGGACCCGCCGGCACCGATCACCACCACATCATAGGCGTGATCTTCGATCGGATAGGCGCGACCATTGATCTTGGGTGCGCCGCCATTTCCTTGTCCATTCCCGGCCATGCCTAGACTCCGAACGAAAGCTTGAGGATCGCGTAGCAGGACGCGAAAGCGAGAACGAACACGAAAAAGGTGTTGCCCAACAGCGCCGCGTATTTGAAACCTTCATCGTGCACGTAGTCGACGATGATCTCCTGCATGCCAATCCACATGTGATAGGCGAAAGTGATGATGAACAGCAGCATCGTGATGGCGACCAGCGGCGAGCCGAGGATCTGCACCGTTGCTGCGTGGCTGCGGCCGAGTAGGGCCACCGCGATTACGATCGCCGCGATGGTCAGCGGGATGCCGGCGATCGAGGTGATGCGCTGATGCCAGAAGGTTGTGGTGCCGGAGTGTCCGGCGCCGAGACCGCGGACCCGGCGGGCGGGCGTGACGATACGGCGGGGCGCGTTCATCGCGAGCCTCCCATGGCGAGATAGCCGATCACCCAGAGGATGAGGGTGAAAACAATGGAGCCGACGATGGTGGCGAGTGCCAGCATCTCGCGCTCGGACGGCTCGAAGCCGCGCAGCGTGTCCCAGATCAGATGGCGGATGCCGCCGAGCATGTGGTGGATCAGCGCCCAGCTGAAGCCGAACAGCACCAAAAGGCCGATCCAACTGCCGATGAACCATTCGAAGGTGGCATAGGCGTTCGGGCCCGAGGCGGCCGCAACCAGCCACCAGGTCACCAGCGCCATGCCAAAATACAGTGCGAAGCCGGAAATCCGATGGAACCCGGACATCACGAATGTCAGCATCAGCCGGTAGACTTGCAGATGCGGCGACAGCGGACGCGGCCTGCGTGCGCCCGCGTGCTCGTTCAAATC
>JAKAMD010000159.1 GCA_021823875.1 Pseudomonadota bacterium
TTCGTCGAATATGGCGGCAATCGCCACGGGTTCCTGGCCTTCTCGGAAATCCATCCCGACTACTACCAGATCCCGGTCGCCGACCGCGAAGCGCTGCTCGCCGAAGAAGCGCGCGCGCAACGTGAAGCCGATGACGAGGCCGACAATCGCGGCCGCCATCGCCGCCATCGTCGGCGCGGCGCCCATCGCCGCAACGGCGACGTCAAGCGCAGCGAACCGATTGCCGCCGGAGAGGCAGCGCCCGAGGAAACCGCGCACGAATTGCCGACGAGCGAAGCCGTCGAACTCCCTACGGCCGAGACCGGCGAGTCCATGCCGGCCGAGATGGTCGAGGCCGCAACGGAACTGCCGGAGCCGGAGCCGGTCGAACCCGTCGTGATCAGCGCGCAGACGGCCAGCGAAGCGGTAGAAATCCCGGTCAGCGAGGAAGTGCTCCTTCCGGCATCCGCTCCGGTCCCCGCGGAAGAACTCGCCGCGCCAGAACAGGTCGCCGCAGACGAAGCGAAAGAAGAACACGCTGAAGAAGCGTCGGACGTCGAGGCCGCGGAAGCCCCAGGCGAAGAAACCGGCGAAGCAGAAACCGGTGAAGAGGACGAAACCCGCCACGCCGACGCTGCTTCCGACGAAGCGGGCGAGCATGGCGACGAGAACGGCGAAGGCGACGAGGAAGTCGTCGAGTCGGTCGGCGGCGCCGATGCGCTGGAGGAAGCGCAGGAGCGCATGCCGCGCTTCCGCCGCCAGTACAAGATTCAGGAAGTGATCAAGCGCCGCCAGGTCATGCTGGTGCAGGTGGTCAAGGAAGAACGCGGTAACAAGGGCGCGGCGCTCACCACCTATCTCTCGCTCGCCGGCCGTTATTCGGTGCTGATGCCCAACACCGCGCGTGGCGGCGGCATCTCGCGCAAGATCACCTCCTCGGAGGACCGCGCGCGGCTGAAGGAAATCGCCCAGGAACTGGAAGTGCCGGAGGGCATGGGCGTGATCCTGCGCACCGCCGGCGCCAGCCGCACCAAGGCGGAGGTCAAGCGCGACTTCGAATATCTCTTACGCCTGTGGGAGCAGGTGCGCGATCTCACGCTCAAGTCGATGGCGCCGACGCTGGTCTATGAGGAAGGCTCGCTGGTCAAACGCTCGATCCGCGACCTTTATTCCAAGGACATCGACGAGATCGTGGTGTCCGGCGACGAAGGCTACAAGGAAGCGCGCGACTTCATGCGCATGCTGATGCCGAGCCACGTCAAGAACGTCAAACAATACAAGGACGGGCAGCCGCTTTTCACGCGTTACGGTATCGAGAGCCAGCTCGACGCCATGTTCTCGCCGGTGGTGCAGCTCAGGTCCGGCGGCTACATCGTGATCAACCAGGCGGAAGCGCTGGTGGCGATCGACGTGAACTCGGGGCGCGCCACGCGCGAGCACCACATCGAGGACACCGCGCTCAAGACCAATTGCGAAGCGGCCGATGAAGTCGCGCGGCAGTTGCGCTTGCGCGATCTGGCCGGCCTCATCGTCATCGACTTCATCGACATGGACGAGAGCCGCAATAACCGGACCGTCGAACGCAGACTGAAAGAGGCGCTCAAGCACGACCGCGCCCGCATTCAGGTCGGCCGCATCTCGCATTTCGGCCTGCTGGAAATGTCGCGTCAGCGCATCCGCACCTCGGTGCTGGAGTCCTCGACCGAAAAATGCCCGGTGTGCGGTGGCTCCGGCCACGTGCGTTCGGTCTCCTCGGTGGCGTTGCAGGCGCTGCGCGCCGTCGAGGAGACGCTGATCAAAGGCGCCACGCACAATCTGATCGTGCGCACCCGCTCCGAGGTTGCGCTCTACATGCTCAACCACAAGCGCGCGCATTTGCGCGAATTGGAGGAGCGCTTCCGCGTCGCGCTGACCGTGTCGGCCGATCCGACCGTCTCCGGCCAGCAATCCTATGTGATCGATCGCGGCGAGCAGGTGCATACGCTGGAAGCCGCGCGCAACTTGGCGCAGGCCGTGCAAAGCCTGGCGCCGGTCGCCGAGGAGGAGCCGGAAGGCGAGTTCCTGGCGGAGGAAGTCGAGGCTGGCGAGGCCCAGGAAGGCGGACGCGAGGGCGAACGCGAGGGTGAACGCGAAGGCGGCCGCCGGCGTCGGCGCCGGCGCGGACGGGGACGCGGACGTGGCGGTGAGCCGCGCGAAGCCGAATTCACCCATGAGACGGCGGCCGAGCATGCCATCGCGCATGAAGATCACGAGGGCGGCGCGCCTGAGGAAGAGATGGCCGCCGAGGAAGCGGGCGAGGAAGCCGCCCCACCCGCCGGCGAAAACGGTGGGGACCAGGACGGTCGGCGGCGGCGCCGGCGCGGCCGTCGTGGCGGTCGCCGCAACCGGCGCGGTCGCAATGGTGAGCCCATGCCGGCCGAATTCGAGAGCGAGAGCGAATTCGAGTCCACCCTGCAGCACGCGGTTGAGGATCTCGAGCGACCGCCCGCAGCCCAGGAATCCTTTGGTGAGGCCGCGGCCGCCGAACAGGCCTATGCGCCGCGGTTCGAGCAGCCCATGCCACCGCCGGCCGAGCAGCCGATGATGCCCTCGACCGCCGAAGCCGAATTCCCGGCTCCGGTCGGACACGAGGCGCCCGAGGCCATCCAAGCCGAAGCGGAAGCGCGCGCGGCCGAGGAACAGCAGGAGCCATCGCGCCGGCGCTCGACCATCCGCGAGCGCGCGCCGATCCCGATTGAAGGCGCCGAGCCCATGCCCTCCCCGACCCTGCCGCCGCCGCCCCCGGTGATCTCGGTAACATCGAGCGAAGAGCCGGCGGCGCCCAAGCGCGGCTGGTGGGGCAAGCGCCTGCTCGGCGACAAGTGAGCGTGCAGGTAACGCTGCTGAGCCCGCTTCGGCCAGTGGCCGCGCGCGGACACGCGCGCTAAAACCGCGGCCGGAGATCGGGGATGAAATCCGCCTGGAACGAGCGCGAGGCCAGCGACGCCGTCGAGCGCTACGGCGCGCAGGGAGTGGCGTCCGATTTGGCGCTGCGCGTTTATTCCACGCGCCTGCTCGGGCGCGACCCCAAGCTCGTCTTGCACGGCGGCGGCAACACCTCCCTGAAAGCGATGACCCGTGACGTCGCCGGCGCCGCGGTCGAGGTGCTCTATGTGAAGGGCTCCGGCACCGACATGGGCGTGATCGAGCCCTCCGGCTTTCCGGCCGTGCGGCTTGAACCTTTGCGTGCCTTGCGCGCGCTGGAAACGCTCGGCCTGGACGACATGGCGCGCGTGCAACGCGGCTTCATGATCGATCCACTGGCGCCGGCGCCGTCGGTCGAGATGCTGCTGCATGCCTTCATGCCGGCCAAGTTCGTCGATCACACCCACGCCACCGCGGTCTTGAGCCTGATCGATCAGCCGAACGGCGAAGCGTTGTGCACAGAGGTTTATGACGGGCGCATGGGCTTCGTGCCCTATCGCATGCCGGGCTTCGGGCTCGCCAAGCTCGCCGCAGAGGTGTTCGACAAGAGTCCAAAAGTCGAGGGCCTGATCCTCGACAAGCATGGCCTGTTCACCTTCGGCGCCGATGCGCGCCAGGCCTATGAGCGCATGATCGAGATGGTGACGCTGGCCGAACAGCGCCTGCAGAAGAACCGCTCGTCATTCGCCAGCGCCAAGCTGCCGGACCGCCTCGCATCGGTTGCCGAGGTCGCCCCGATCCTGCGCGGCGCCTGCACTTTGCACGACGCCGACGGTGAAGGCGCGCACCGAAGACCCATCTTGGAATTCCGCACCAGCGCCGCGATCCTCACCTTCGTCAATGGCAAGGACGTCGCGCGTTACGCGCGCGCCGGCGTGATCACGCCCGATCATGTGATCCGTACCAAGCCCTGGCCGCTGATCGTACCGGCACCAGAGGCCGGCAAGCTGGCCGAATTCAAGACCGCGACGTGGGCGGCGGCGCAGAAATTCGCCGAAGACTACGCGGCTTATTTCGAACGCAACAAATCACGCGCACCCCAAGCCGTTATGCACGATCCGGCGCCGCGGGTGGTGCTGGTGCCAGGGCTCGGCCTGTTCGGGCTGGGCGAGAGTGCGCGCGGCGCCAAGATCGCCGCCGACATCGCGGAAGCCACGGTCGAGGGCATTACCGATGCCGAGGCGATCGGCCGTTTTGTCTCGATCCCAGAAGGCGACATCTTCGATTGCGAATTCTGGGCATTGGAGCTGGCCAAGCTCGGCGCGCGCCAATTGCGGCCGCTGGCCGGTCAGGTGGCGGTCATCACCGGCGGCGGCGGCGCCATCGGCGCCGCCACGGCCAAAGCCTTCGCGCACGCCGGCGCCGCCGTGGCGCTGCTCGATCTCGACCTCAAAGCCGCGCAGGAGAAGGCCGCGACTGTCGGTTCGGGCGCCTTGGCGCTTTCCTGTGACGTCACCGACGCCAGCTCAGTGGCTGCCGCCTATCGCCAGGTCGTCGCCACTTTCGGCGGCGTCGATATCCTGGTGTCCAATGCCGGTGCTGCCTGGCAAGGCAAGATCGGTGAGGTCGACGAGGCGACGCTGCGCAAGAGCTTCGAATTGAACTTCTTCGCCCACCAGAAGATGGCGCAGGGCGCGGTCAAGATCATGCTCGAACAAAATACCGGTGGCTGCCTGTTGTTCAATGTCTCCAAGCAGGCGGTGAACCCTGGCCCCAATTTCGGCCCCTACGGCCTGCCCAAGGCGGCCACCCTCTTCCTGGTCCGGCAATACGCGCTCGATTACGGCGCCGACGGCATCCGCGCCAATGCGGTCAATGCCGACCGCATCCGCTCGGGCCTGTTGACCGCCGACTTCATCAAGGAGCGCGCGAAAGCGCGCGGTGTCAGCGAGAAGGACTATATGAGCGGCAATCTGCTCGGCCGCGAGGTCACCGCCGACGACGTGGCGCAGGCCTTCCTGGCCCAGGCGCTGGCACTCAAGACCACCGCCGACGTCACCACCGTCGACGGCGGCAATATCGCCGCCGCCCTGCGATAGCCATGAATTTCGCCGAAACCGTGCTATCGTGATGCCCCAACGAGGACCCGTAAAGGAGCCGGACCATGCTGCGTAAACTTGCCCTCATCGCGCTCGTACCCGCCTTCATCGCCGTCGGCCCGGCGCTCGCAATCACCGCCAAGGAAAAGAAGGAGACCTGCGAGATCGGCGCGAAAGACCAAAACTTGGAGGGGAAGAAGGCCGCCGAATTCATCAGGAAGTGCATGGGCAAAGGCAATTACGAGCCGCAGGCGCGCAAGGACCTGATGAAAAAGACCAAGCACGTGAAAAAGCCCGCCACTAAGAAAAAGGTGGTCAAGAAGCCCGCCGTGACCAAGCCGGCACCGACCCAACAAAAGCAGCAATAAGCGACACCTGCCGCGCAATCCGTCAATGTACGATACGAGGAGCCATGCCCGAAGCGGATAAAGAAGGTCAGCGCTATCAAGCCGACAAGCCGCAACAAGCACCCGGATTTTTCCTGAAAGGCGCGCACCAGCTCGACTGGGGCATGAAGAACCGGCTCGCCCGCACCTTCAATGCGCAAAGCGGGCGCACGGTGATGCTTGCCGTCGACCACGGCTATTTCCAGGGCCCGACCTCCGGCCTCGAGCGCATCGATCTGTCAATCGTACCGCTCTTGCCGCAATGCGACGCGCTGTTCTGCACGCGCGGTATCCTGCGTTCGCTGATTCCGGCCGACTGCGCCAAGCCGATGGTGCTGCGCGCCAGCGGCGGCCCCTCGATCCTGCGCGAGGAATTGTCCGATGAGCAGATCGCCATGGACATGGACGACGCCGTGCGGCTCAACGCGGCCGGCGTCGGTATCCAGGTGTTCATCGGCGGCGAGCACGAGACCCGTTCGATCCACAACATGACCAAGCTGGTCGACGCGGGCCTGCGCGCCGGCATTCCGGTGATGGGCGTCACCGCGGTCGGCAAGAACATGGTGCGCGATGCGCAGTATTTCCGCCTCGCCTGCCGCATCATCGCCGAGCTCGGCGCGCAATATGTGAAGACCTACTACGTCGACAAGGACTTCGAGACGGTCACCGCCTCCTGCCCGGTGCCGATCGTGATGGCCGGCGGCAAGAAGCTGCCCGAGCTCGACGCCCTCACCATGGCCTATAACGCCGTGCAACAGGGCGCCGCCGGTGTCGACATGGGCCGCAATATCTTCCAGTCGGAAGCGCCAAAGGCCATGCTCGCCGCGGTCAACGCGGTGGTGCATCAGAACATGAAGCCGAAAGACGCCTTCGCGCTGTTCAACGACCTGAAGAGCAACGGCTGAGCAAGCTAAGTGCGGAGGCGGATTGAGGACGAGCGCGGGTACCCTGTGCGGCTTCAGCCGGCCCGCGCCGCGCGTTTCTTGGCGGCAGCGGACATCCTGGCTGGCGCGGCCAGAGCGCGGCGGCCATCTCCTATCGGGACGCGTGCGAAGATCGCGGCCAAATCGTTGGCCGGGAGCGGCGGCGAGAACACGTAACCCTGGATATGGGTGCAGCCGGCGTCGCGCAGCCGGGCGACCTGGTGCTCGGACTCCACGCCTTCCGCCACGGTCGACATGCCGAGCGCCTCGGCCAGACCGACGATCGCCCGGATGATCGCCAGGCTCTCGTCGCGCGCGGCCACGTCGTCGATGAACGACTTGTCGATCTTGATCTTGTCGAACGGGAAGCTTCGCAAATAGCTCAATGACGAATAACCGGTGCCGAAATCATCGAGGGCAATGCGAACGCCGAGCGTGCGCAGGTTCTTGAGAATTTGCAGGACCTGTTCGCTGCCTTCGAGGAATACCGATTCCGTTATTTCCAGCTCGAGCCGTTGCGGCGGCATGCCGCTCTCCGCCAAGGCGGCAACCACGGTCGCCAGCAACCGCTGGCTCCTGAACTGAAGCGGGGACAGATTGACCGCAACGATCGTATCGGCAGGCCACTGGCGTGCGTGCTTGAGTGCTTCGCGCATGACCCATTCGCCGATCGGTTCGATCAAGCCAGTGGCTTCTGCCACGGGAATGAACTCGGTCGGCGACACCGCACCCCACTCCGGCGAATTCCAGCGCAGCAATGTCTCGCAGGCCGCGATCGTACCCATGCGCAAATCGACCAAGGGTTGGAACACCACCTCCAGCTCGCCGTTTTCCACGACCGCGCGCAAACCGACCTCCAACGAGTGGCGTCGGTTGGCCCAGTCCTCCATGGCCGGCTCAAAGAAACGGTAGTTGCCGACGCCCTCAGCCTTGGCGGCATAGAGCGCAAGATCGGCTTTCTTCAGCAGCGCGTCCGTATCCCAGCCATCGGCAGGCGCGAGGGCGATGCCAATGCTGGTGCTGATCGTGATATCGCTTTGCTCGATCTTGTAGGCAATCCCGAAGGCATCAAGGATCTGGCGCGCCAGCACCATGGTGTCGGCCGGCAGCACCGGATTGATTTGCAGAATTGCAAATTCGTCGCCGCCCAGCCGCGCCACGAAGTCACGGCTGCGCGCGCACGCCCTGACACGTTGCGCGACGCTTTTGAGCAGGACATCGCCAAGCGAATGACCGAGCGTGTCGTTGATCGACTTGAACTGGTCGAGATCGAGGCATAGCAGAGCCACCGTTTCTGCACGTTCGCGTGCCCCCGCAAGCGCGCGATCGATCTCCTCGCGCAACGCCGCTCGGTTGGGTAACCCGGTCAACGAGTCGTAATAAGCAAGGTGCGATATGCGTTCTTCCGCAAGCCGCTTG
>JAKAMD010000160.1 GCA_021823875.1 Pseudomonadota bacterium
GCTCTCAGGCCTTGGTTCGGCGATCAGTTGCAGACCCGCACACGGTGCCAGCGCCAGCGCCAGCCGTCCCACCAGCGCTCATGGCGCCACCAGCAATGTGGGCGATGGTAGTAGACCGGGGCGGGGCCGTAATAGTAGCCGGGACCGTAATAATAGCCCGGGCCGTAATAGGGACCGTGCGCGGCGGCTGAGCCGATTAGGGCACCGGCGGCCAGGCCGCCAATGATGCCGGCGGCGACAGCACCGCCGCGCGCCTGCGCGGGTTGCGGAGCGGCCAAACTTCCGAGCGCGAGCGTCGCGGCGGCCGCGATGGCAATCAGGGATTTTCTCATGGCGCTTATCCTTCGCTTCGCTGCAAGTCCGTCATCGTTAAACGATCGGCTGCGTCATTTCCTGTCGTTGCGATACTATTTCCGGACCGTCGATAACGTCCGGTAGCGCTGCCAGGTTCCCGCTTTTGAGGTGAATGGTTGGTGAACGCGGCGTTTGGAAAAGCCGTGGGAACCAGCGAACGCGATTAAATTTCGGCAAGATTCGCGGCGAGAATGCGGCACGGGAATATCCCGAGCTGACCGGCTTCATTTGGCGCGGCGCTTGAGCGCGCGCTTGCGGTTCCTGCCGTCGCGCGCGCGCTGTTTCATCTGAGGTGACGCGCGCTTGCTGCTACGTGTCGTTTTACGGTGCGCCGGCTTAGCGCGACTGGTCTTGCGGCTTCGCTCGGCCGCTTTGCGCCGCACCTTGCGCTGCAATACGCGGCGGCCGACCTGGGCGAGAAACAGCTTTTCCAAGGGATAGGTGAGTCGCCGTACCGCTGCCTTCAATGGCAGCCATTCGACGCGGATGATGTCAGCCATCAAATCGCGATCGGGCCGTTCGGCCGCGCGCATCAGCCAGAACTGCACCACTTTCGGCCGTCCGCTGGTGCGATAGGTGATAGCGCCGACGAAGTCATGCACCACGACCGGATGGCCGGTTTCTTCCACCGCTTCACGGCGGGCGCCGACCTTCGGGTTCTCCTTGCGCTTGAGCTTGCCGCGCGGCAGCACCCAGCGCTCGTCCTTGCTGCGTTGGACGACGGCGACCAGCGGGCGCTTGCGCCCGCGAAAAACGATGCCGCCTGCGGCGTGGATCGGCGCGCGTGCCAAGCGGATTTCACCCAAACGATCGAGGCGTTTGCCGAGTCATCTCTTCTGTTTAGCAAAAATGTGCGTGCCACCGCAGCAGCGAATTGCGCGCATGGCGCGCGCCTGTGGGCAACGGGCGTTGTTCGCGGACCACAGCAAGTATGTCACACAATCGCCATTCCGCCCTCGATGCCAACGGGGGCCCAATTCCGTCCATTTATTGCTCCGGCAAATTCTGTGGGCCGCGGCGCGTGCCTTGATTCGCGCACCTGCTCGGTATCCTGGTGATCCGCGCCATGCCGTGAGCCGCGCTTACGCCTGAAATTCGGCGGCCTGCACATCTTCATCGTCGCGGCGCCGTCCAGCGGCATCATCGACTCCGTGGCGGCATGTCTTCCGGCGGCTCGTTCTTATTGCGTTGTCGGCTGCCGGTATCGATGAGGTTCGTTGGCATTTTGTTATGCGAGCGTACCGCTTCAGCGGGGAGCAGCTCACGTCGTGCACTGGCAATCCTCTGCTTTCGGATTCGACGCGAAGATTCGATCAAACGGCCCGAATATGCGGCAAGTTTCGCTAATCGTCTGAAAAATCACGCCGATTTGTCCCCAATGGAGATTTGGCGCCGAAAAAGAGGGCGCTTTTGCTTGCATGACCCACCGCCCAGTGCGTAAAAAGCGTGGGGGGCCTTCACGAACAGCGGGGTAGGAATGCAGCGGCTTCTGCTGACGCTCGGCTTAGCTTTTCTGGCTTTCGCCGCCAGCGCCTCCGCCGAGACACAGATGGAGCGCAGCCTGCGCATGTTGTCTCCTAGCGAGCGGCTGGTGCAGCTCTGCGACTACACCGCCATGCAGCGCATTCGACACGATCATCGCGAATTCCACCTCGATCGCGCGGTGGCCGACGGTCGCTCCAATCCGACCTTTCATAAGAACACGGTAATCGCCAAGGGCGGTGCCTTCCGCAGCGGCGGCAAATGGTATGCGCTTAGCTTTCGGTGCACCGCCTCGCCCGACAACATGAAGGTGCTGAAATTCTCCTACAAGATTGGCGCCGAAATTCCTGAGGACAAATGGGCGGCCTACGGGCTGTGGCAATGAGCGCAGCCGTTGGCTTGCGCGTCGATTAAAGTCACAAGACGTGAAGAACAAAGGTGCGACCGTCCGGCGCCCGGACGATTGCACTTGCCGTTCTGCGCGCTAGGCTTAGGCCATGGGCGCGCGAGCCAGCAGGAAGGGGAGAGCACCATGGCGTTCACGGTCGTCAGCAACAGCTTCAAGGATGGTGATTATCTCGGCAAGGACTTCATCCTGTCGCAGGATTTCGGCTTCGGCTGCGCCGGGGGCAATCAGTCGCCGCATCTGAAATGGTCGGGCGCGCCGGAAGGCACCAAGAGCTTTGCGGTAACCTGCTACGACCCGGATGCGCCGACCGGCTCGGGCTTCTGGCATTGGCTGGTGGTGAACATCCCGGCCAATATCACCGAACTTGCGCTCGGCGCCGGCAGCGCCGGCGGTAGGCTGCCGGCGGGCGCGCTGCAGACGCGTACCGATTTCGGCGCACCCGGCTATGGCGGTCCCTGTCCGCCGGAGGGCGATCACCCGCACCGGTATTTGTTCACGGTGTTCGCGGTCGGCGCCGAAAAACTGCCGGTGCAGGCTGATACCAGCGCCGCGGTGGTCGGCTTCAACCTGCATTTCGCCACGCTGGCGAAGGCGGAGATCATGGGGCTATTCAAGAGGTGAGGGGCCGCATTGCAGGATGGATTGAGCGAAACGATTATTGTCGTCCGGAAGTGCGGGCGATAGTGGCCCATTGACGCTCACCCCAGCTGGTCGTCTGTTTGGGTGTGCATCAGTTTGCCGGGCGCGGACGAGGCCCTGTTCCAGGCGCCTCGTTTGGCAGTATAGTAAGTTGAAATTCATGCATCCGCGGGGCGTGGTCATGAAGATATCGGCAGCCGTAGCAGTCGGATTTATCGCATTGATCGGGGCTGGGCCCGTCATTGCGGCGGATCTCCCGGTCAAGGCGCCCGTCACGGCGCTGGCCTATAATTGGACTGGAATTTATGCCGGCGTTTCGGCCGGCGTACGCTGGTCGGACACGACCTGGACCACCGACTGCGCTCTCGGCTATCCAAGCTGCGGCGGCGCAGCGGCGCTGAGCACGCACAATCCGGTCGGCTTCGACAGCACGTCTGCGCGGGTCGGCGGCTACCTCGGCTACAATTGGCAGTTCGCGCCGTCATGGCTGATCGGTCTCGAAGGCGACATCGCCTGGGGCGATAGTAGCAAGACGGAAACCGGCATTCCGGGCACCATCGCCGCCGCCGCCGCGCTCGCGGCCACGAGTGACACGGCGACGGTCAAGGAAAAGTGGGACGGCAGCCTGCGCGCGCGCATCGGCTTCCTCGCCAACCCGAGCTGGCTGATCTACGCGACCGGCGGCGTCGCCTGGCAGAGCGTTGATTTGAGTGCCAGCTGCACCTATCTGGCCGCCGCCTCGCTGTGCGGCGTGGGCGCGAGTAGGAGCGAGACTTATTCGACGACCAAAGCCGGCTGGACCATTGGCGGCGGCGTCGAAGCGGCTTTCTGGGGCAACTGGCTCGGTCGTCTCGAGTATCGCTACGCCGATTACGGCAATATCGATCATACATTCTTTGTCGGCACGACGAGTGCGCTGTCGATGAGTGAATCGCTGCGCACGCACACGGTGCTGGTCGGCCTTGCTTATAAATTCGGACAGCCATAACGCGCTGATTTAGCGAACGGTCCGCGCACGATGCTGATCGTCTCGATCCTGTTGGAAGCCGCTGTGGCGGTGATTGCCGTGCTGGCCGCGCGCCGCGGCCGGCCTTACCTCTATGGTCTCGCCTTCACCTTCTCGGCCTATGTGGTCTACGACCTCGCGCGCTACCTGCAGTGGACGGTCGAAGGACCTGTATTGTCCTGGCTATTTCTCCTTGCCACCGTCACCGCGCTGATCGCGGTGGTGGGGCTGTGGTGGGAGCAGCGTGGTTAGCGCTCGCGCGGTGTGGACTTTGCGGGCGGCGACCACCAAACCGACGAAATTGCCGCCGACAACATCAACGCCGCCGGGCGTCCACGGCGGACATGAAGAAGGGAGATTCCACCATGCGATTTGCTCAGGCGTTCCGTGTTGCTTTTGTCGCATTGTTCGCATTGGCTGCTGTCGGGCTTTCGACGGCGGCGCAGGCCGACAGCGCCACCATCAACTTCCGCGTCATCAAGGGCGGCTGGTTCATCGGCGCCTCCGGCGGCAGCGGCACGCTCTATTTCCACGGCCGGCGCTATCCGGTTTCGATCGGCGGTCTCTCCGCCGGCCTGGTGTTCGGTGCTTCCGAGACGCGGTTCCACGGCACCGTCAGCCATATCCGCAGCCCCTACGACGTTGCCGGCGTGTACGGCGCCGCCGGCGCCGGTGGCGCGGTCGGCGTTGGAGCGCGGATGATCGTATTGCGCAACGAGAAAGGTGCCGTGATGCATTTGTATGGCCGCCAGATCGGCCTGATGGCGAATTTGGATTTGAGCGGACTGAGCATCTCGGTGCGATAAGCGCGGCTGACCGCGTTGCACGACGATAATGATGGCCGGGCTGCATGCCCGGCCATTTTCTTTTGCCGCGTTATTTGACCGGGATGACGTTCTCGGCGCCTTGCGCGCCCATGTAGACCGCCAGGATGCGGACTGGCTGTTTGCTGCTGTTGATGCCGTCATGCGGAACATCCATGGCTTCCATGAAGGCCTCGCCCTGCCGGTAGGTGCGCGTGCCGTGCTTGCCGTAGTTCACGGTCAGCGTGCCCGAGAGGATGTAGGCGAACAGCGGCACGCCGTGCTTGTGCAGGATGGTGCGCCCGCCCGGCGCCAGCGTGACGATGGCAGCGGTGACATGCGCGGCGCCTTGCGGATAGCGGATGGTCTCGCCGACCACATTGGTGCCGGTCGACAGCAGCGGCACCGACGGATAGCTCGGCTTGGCGGCGTTGCGCGCGCCGGCCGGATGCACCAGCGCGCAAGCAGCGAACAAGGTCAGGGCGAAGACGAGCGTTCGGTGGAGCATCGGCATTTTCCTTTGCAGCGGCAGGGCCGGCGGTGCGCGGCACATAAAGCGCCAGTGCGTAAACAGCGGGTTACGGCGGCGCCGCGCGGCCTGGGTTTGATCTGGCGCAATGCCTTCCGGACATCATGCGCATTGAATGCACGCTACGCTTGTTGCCGCGCGCCGCAAAGGAGGTTGGCGTGCTTCACCGCTCGATGTTGATGGCCGCGCTCATCATGGCCGCTGTGGTCATGGCGGCGCCGGCGCGCGCCGCCGATGCCGCGCGCGGCCGGAGCCTGGCGCAGGCGCATTGCGCCGGCTGCCACGTCATCGCGCCGCACATGCGCAACGAAGTCGCCGACTCGCCGCCCTTCATGGTGATCGCCCGCAAATACGGCTTCGACGCGAGCGTGATCGCGCATGTCATCGCCGGGCCGCATCCGAAGATGAATTTCTCACCGCGCGGCGCCGACGCCGCCGACCTCGCCGCCTATATCGCGGCGCTGCCGCACTGAGACGGATGCCGCTCGGCGTGGGCCGCCGGCGTGCTATAGTGCCCTCATGAATCGACGCCCACCATCATCCCCCGACGCCCGCACCGCCGCCGAGAAGGCCTTCAAGGCGGTGACCACCAAGAAAACCGAACTGCCGCCGGAGAAGCCTTCGGTCCCCGGCGTGAAGGAGCAGGTCACGCTGCGCCTCGACCGCGACGTGCTCGATTTCTTCCAGGCCGACGGTCCGGGCTGGCAGGAGCGCATCAATGCAGCGTTGCGCAAGGCGGCGGGGATATAGGCGACGACGGCAGAACCGGCCGCCGCCTGGCCTGGGCGGCGTCCCGTCGTGATCGGCGCGCGCTAGATATTGGCGCCGCGATTATAGGCGTCGACAAGTTGATTGTAGTCGCGCAACAGCCGCGGCGGCGAGCCTTCGACCATCCAGCCGCTGCCCGGGTTCGATAGCATCATCTTATCGCCGGTCGAATAGGGCACGTGATCGCGCAGGCGGCGCATCAGCTGCTTCGCCGTGACCAGGAATGACTTGGCGTTGCTGATGAACATCGAGCCGATCTTGCCGCCGCTGCCGCCGGCGGTGAACGGCTCGGCCGCCTTGACGATGGTTTCGTAATCGTCCAGCGCCTGCTTCATCGCGGAGAGGTCGGGCTTCGCCGTGTTCTCAGCGCGCAGCAGGCGCTTGGCCTGGATCATCAGCGCTTGCACATGATAGTGCGCCTGCTTGCCTTCCTTCTTCTCGATCTCGGCGAGCCGTTCCACCGCGCGTTTGTCGTTGATGGCCTCGACCTCGCTGCGCAGCGTCTGGTCGGCACGCGCGAATGCTTCCCACGCGGCCACCAGGCGCGGATGCAGCGCCTTGCCCTTGGCCATGCGGTCGTCCTTGTAGTCCTGCTGGATGTAATAGTCGTCGGCCTCCTTGAGCAGCGGCGCGAGCTTGCCCACCGCTTCCGCATAGGCCGTGGCGGCGGCTTCGAGCGTGGCGTCGTGCGGCTCCATGGCATTGGCCTTCTCGACGTTGTTCTTGCAGTCGGACGTGTCGTAGATGGTGTAGAGGCCGTAGATGATGCGCTCGCGGCCGGTCGGGCCATGCTTGCCGACCCAGCTGAAATAGCGCCTGCGTGAATCGAAGGCGCGCGCCGACAGCCGGTTGATGCAGCCGACATAGGCGTTGAGTTTTTGCGTGAGCGACGGAGCCTGGGCGGCCGCGCGGTCGGCGACCGGCGGTGCGAGCATCATGGCGCTCGCAAGGACGAATGCCTGGAACGGTTTCATGGTGACACCCCCGATGCGGGCAGCGGCATGCGCCGGCATCGCCGGTAACAATACGAAAGCCGCGCCGGGGGTGCCAAGGCGGGTCGCTCAGGCAGAATCAAGTCGTGTCCGGCCAGGACCCATCGGTCGGCCAAGCACGAGCGGCGTCTGCCGTGCTTGCCTCCCCCGCCGTCGATCGATAATGAAAATCGTTCGATTTCATCGGGGCCGGGGTGTGATGAGTAAGCATGTTACGAATGATCCCGTGATCATCGCCGGCGGCGGCATTGGCGGGTTGGCGACCGCGCTCACGCTGCATCAGATCGGCGTGCCCTGCGTCGTCTACGAAGCGGTGCGCGAGATGCGCCCGCTCGGCGTCGGCATCAATCTGCAGCCCAACGCCGTGCGCGAACTCTACGATCTCGGCTTCACCGAAGCCGAACTCGACCGCGTCGGCCTGCCGGCCAGGGAGTGGGCGCTGGTCGGCCTGAACGGCAACGACATCTATTCCGAGCCGCGCGGCAAGCTCGCCGGCTACAACTGGCCGCAATACGCGGTGCACCGCGGCCTGTTCCACATGCTGCTGCATGAGAAGGTGGTGGAGCGCATCGGGCCGCAGGCGCTGCGCCTCGGCAGCCGCGTCGCCGGCTATCGCAAAGAGGTCGATGGCGTCAGCGCGCTGATCGAGCACGCCGACGGCAAAACTTCCGAAGCGAAAGGCGGGCTGCTCGTCGGCGCCGACGGCATCCACTCCGC
>JAKAMD010000161.1 GCA_021823875.1 Pseudomonadota bacterium
TCAAGCTGAACACCTCGGGCGTGATCCCGCCGATCTTCGCCTCGTCGCTGCTGCTGCTGCCGACGACTGTCGCCAATTTCAACGCCGGTCATGGGCCGGAATGGCTGACCACCGTCACCACGCTGCTCGGCCACGGCCGTCCGCTGTTCCTGATCCTTTATATTGCACTGATCGTGTTCTTCGCCTTCTTCTATACCGCGATCGTGTTCAATCCGACCGAGACCGCGGACAATCTGAAGAAGCACGGCGGCTTCATCCCCGGCATCCGGCCGGGCGAGCGCACGGCCGAATACATCGACTATGTGCTCTCACGCATCACCGTAGTGGGCGCGCTCTATCTCGCGCTCGTCTGCCTGATCCCGGAAATGCTGATTTCCTACGCGGCGGTGCCGTTCTATTTCGGCGGCACCTCGCTGCTGATCGTAGTCAGCGTCACCATGGATACCGTGGCGCAGATCCAGGGCTATCTGCTCGCCCACCAATATGAAGGTCTGATCAAGCGTTCGAAATTGCGAGGATCGCGGCGATGAGACTGATCCTGCTCGGCCCGCCGGGGGCGGGGAAGGGCACGCAAGCGCAACGGCTGATTTCGAAACACGGCATTGTCCAGCTTTCGACCGGCGACATGTTGCGTGCGGCGGTGGCCGCCGGCACTCCCGTCGGCCTGCGCGCCAAGGCGATCATGGAGCGCGGCGAACTGGTGCCCGACGAGGTGGTGGTCGCGATCATCGCCGACCGCATCGATCAGCCGGACGCCAAGCGCGGCTTCGTGCTTGACGGCTTCCCGCGCACCGTGGCGCAGGCCGAGGCGCTCGATAAGCTTTTGGCCGAGCGCGGGCTCTCGCTCGACGCCGTGATCGAGCTCAAGGTCGATGAGGGCATCCTGATCAAGCGCATCGAGCGGCGCGTGGCCGAAATGACGGCGCGCGGCGAAAAGGTGCGCGCGGACGACAATCCGGCGGTGCTCAAGGACCGCCTGGCCGCCTACCGCAAGCAGACGGCGCCGCTCACCGGCTATTACGCCAAGAAGGGCCAGCTGCAGGGCGTGGACGGCATGGCGGACATCGACGAGGTGACCGTGGCCATCGACCGGCTGCTGGCGCAGCCGGCCCGGGCCAAGAAGCCGGCCAAGGCGAAGAAAACGGCCAAAAAGGCCGCCAAAAAAGCGGCCAAGAAGACTGCTAAGAAAAAGACCAAGAAAACGGCCAAGAAAGCGACCAAGAAAAAGGCCAAGAAATCGACCAAATCGGGCCGGGGGCGGGCTGCCGCCGGCCGGACTGCCGCCAAAAAGCGGAAAACCGCCAAAAAGCGGACGGCTCCGGGTCGTACCCGGGGCAAGGCAGCTCGGCGCAACTCTTCGGCGCAGCGGAGGTTGACGAAGCGACGATGAATCCCTTAATAAGCTGCGCATTCAAGAGTTTGACACGATGCCGGCCCCCAGAAAGGCGGGGACGGGTGTCGTGTTACGCTTTGCGTTAACCCATTCTGGGAACTTGACAATTCGGCGCGTCAACCGCGGCCGGGCAACGACAGGAGAGAGCATCCGTGGCTCGTATCGCGGGCGTCAACCTTCCGACCAACAAGCGCGTACTGATCGCGCTGCAATACATCCATGGCATCGGGCCCAAGATTGCCCAGGATATCGTGGACAAGGTTAACCTGACGCCGGAGCGGCGCGTGTCGCAGCTCACCGACGCCGAGGTGCTGCAGATTCGCGAAATCATCGACCGTGACTACATGGTCGAGGGCGACCTGCGCCGCGACGTGCAGCTCAACATCAAGCGGCTGATGGATCTCGGCTGCTACCGGGGCCTGCGCCACCGCAAGGGCCTGCCGGTACGCGGCCAGCGCACGCATACCAATGCGCGCACCCGCAAAGGGCCGGCCAAGGCGATCGCCGGCAAGAAGAAAGCGACCTGATAGCGAGGCAATGGGCCTGAACGCGGCGTGAGCGCGCGGCCCCGAAAGGGAATTGAGGAATGGGTAAGGAAGCCACCCGCGTCCGCCGGCGCGAACGCAAGAACATCGCGTCGGGCGTCGCGCACGTGAACGCGTCGTTCAACAACACCATGATCACCATCACCGACGCGCAGGGCAACGCGATTGCCTGGTCGTCGGCCGGTACCATGGGTTTCAAGGGCTCGCGCAAGTCGACGCCCTATGCCGCGCAGATTGCCGCCGAAGACGCCGCCAAGAAGGCGCAGGAACACGGCATGCGCACCTTGGAAGTGGAAGTTTCGGGTCCCGGTTCGGGTCGCGAGTCGGCGCTGCGTTCGCTGCAGGCCGCCGGCTTCACCATCACCTCGATCCGCGATGTGACCACGATTCCGCATAACGGTTGCCGTCCGCGTAAGCGTCGTCGCGTTTGATTTTATTTGAGAAGCGGACGCGCCGGCTCGCGTTCGCTGCCGCCGACTATCCCCCACATGGCGGGTGGGGTCCGCACGTGCGTCAGGCACGCGCCGCTGAAAAGGTGACAACGTGATCCAAAAGAATTGGCAGGAATTGATCAGGCCGAACAAGCTCCAGGTCACGCCGGGCAGCGATGCCGCGCGCTTGGCGACCGTAGTCGCCGAGCCGCTGGAACGCGGCTTCGGTCTGACCTTGGGCAATGCGCTGCGCCGCATTCTGCTGTCGTCGCTGCAGGGAGCGGCGGTGCAGTCGGTGCACATCGACGGTGTGCTGCACGAGTTCTCCTCGATCGCCGGTGTGCGCGAGGACGTGACCGACATCGTCCTCAACATCAAGGACATCGCCATCAAGATGCAGGGCGAAGGCCCCAAGCGCATGGTGGTGAAGAAGCAGGGCCCCGGCACCGTTACCGCCGGCGACATCCAGACCGTCGGCGATGTGGTCGTGCTCAATCCCGATCTCGTGCTGTGCACGCTGGACGAGGGCGCCGAGATCCGCATGGAGTTCACGGTCAACACCGGCAAGGGCTATGTGCCGGCCGAGCGTAACCGTCCCGAGGACGCGCCGATCGGCCTGATCCCGGTCGACAGCCTGTACTCGCCGGTGCGCAAGGTCTCCTACAAAGTCGAGAACACCCGCGAGGGCCAGATCCTCGACTACGACAAGCTCACCATGTCGATCGAGACCAACGGCTCGATCACGCCGGAGGACGCGCTCGCCTATGCGGCTCGGATCCTGCAGGACCAGCTCAGCGTGTTCGTCACCTTCGAGGAGCCGCGCAAGGAAGCCGCCGCCGAGGCGATTCCGGAGCTGGCCTTCAACCCGGCCTTCCTCAAGAAGGTGGACGAGCTCGAGCTCAGCGTGCGTTCGGCCAACTGCCTGAAGAACGACAACATCGTCTATATCGGCGATCTCGTTCAGAAGACCGAGGCCGAGATGCTGCGCACGCCGAACTTCGGCCGCAAGTCGCTCAACGAGATCAAGGAAGTGCTCGCCCAGATGGGTCTGCACCTGGGCATGGAAGTGGCCGGCTGGCCGCCGGAGAACATCGAAGATCTCGCCAAGCGCTTCGAGGATCACTACTGAGTTTGAGTTTCGGTCGCGGCCAGGATCATCGGCCGCGACTTTCTGGGCGAACGCAGGAAGCCCACCTGAGCACAGCGTCCGACGAACCGTCGCGACACAGAGAAAAGAAGGATCAGTTCAATGCGTCACGGCAAGGTTCACCGCAAGCTCGGCAAGAAGCCGGCACACCGCAAGGCGATGTTCGCCAACATGTGCGCCGCGCTGATCAAGCACGAGCAGATCGTTACCACGCTGCCGAAGGCCAAGGAGCTGCGCCCGGTGGTGGAGAAGCTGGTGACCATCGGCAAGAAGGGCGATCTCGCCGCCCGCCGCCAGGCCATCTCCGAGATGCGCGACGTCGCCATGGTCAAGAAGTTGTTCGACGTGATCGCGCCGCGCTACAAAGACCGTCACGGCGGCTATACCCGCATCATGAAGGCGGGCTTCCGCTACGGCGACTCGGCGCCGGTGGCGGTGATCGAGTTCGTCGACCGCGACCTTGAGGCCAAGGGCAAGGATTCCGGGCCGGTGCAGCCGAAGAAGGCCGCCGAAGAGGCGCCCGCGCTCTGAGCGACCCGCGTAAGTTTTATGCTGTGAAGGGCGGCGCTTGGCGCCGCCCTTTTTGTTTGGGGGGTGCCGTCGCTCGGGCCCTTCAGGCTTTGGTTACGATCGGACCTATTCGGGTGTGAATGAGCACCGTCGGCAATAGCCGTTGTCACATGACTCCGGTAAATTGGCGTGCAGCCTGACTTCGATAACCAATGCATAGCAGGCCAATGGGAGAACGACGATGATCCGTACCGGATTGATGGCAATGGCGCTGGGGGCGGCGCTGATTACGACGGCCCATGCGGAATCCAAGGCCAGTTTGGTCAAGCGCGGCGACTATCTGGTCAATACGATCATGACCTGCGGCAACTGCCACTCGCCGAAAGGTCCCAAGGGCGACATTCCGGGCAAGCATTTCTCCGGCGGTCTCACCTGGGACGAGCCGCCGTTCAAGGTGACCGCGCCCAACATCACCCAGGACAAGGAAACCGGCATCGGCAAATGGAGCGATGCCGACATCAAGAAGCTGCTGCGCCAGGGCATCAAGCCGAACGGCACGCCGATCGCGACCGTGATGCCGACCGGCTTCTACGACATCATCACCGAGCGCGACCTGAACGCGATCGTGGCCTACCTGCGCACGCTCAAGCCGATCAAGAACAAGGTGCCCGATCCGGTCTACAAGATGCCGCAGGTGCGCCAGATCTTCCCCGGCGCCGAGAAGCCCTACACCGAGGCCATGTTCAAGGATCACGTGAAGCACGGCTTCTATCTCGCCACCATCGGCCACTGCATGGAGTGCCACACCCCGATGGTGAAAGGTCAGCACCCGTGGGACAAGATGGGGGCTGGCGGCTTTGAATTCCCCGGACCCTGGGGCGTGTCGGTGTCGCGCAACATCACCTCCAGCAAGACCAAGGGCATCGGCTCCTGGACCAAGGCCCAGATCAAGCGCGCGATTACGACGGGCGTCGACAAGGATGGCCATCACCTCAAGCCGCCGATGGGCTTCGGCTACTACGCCCACCTGAAGTCGTCCGACGTCGACGACATCATCGCCTGGCTGCGCACGGTCCCGGCGCAAGAGTAGGCCTTCCGGCCCTCTTCCCCGCGCGGGGGAGAGGGCCCTCGTGGCCTTCATTTGGGCCCGATCCAGGCCTATATCTCGATCCTATCCGAATCTGTCATGCCCGGCCTCGCGCCGGGCATCCCGCATTGGACGGGCAGAGGTCTGCCTTCATCGCCGGGATGGCCGAAGCGAGTTTGGCCGTGACAAGATGGAACGCCGGGAATCACCGCCATGCGCCTGATGCCACGTCTGACCGCCGTCTTCGCCGCCATCGCCCTGACCGGCGTCGCCGCCGTGCCGGCGACCGCCCAGCTCGTGGAGCGGCGGGTGCCGACCCAGAACGAGTTGCGGCTGTCCTTTGCGCCGGTGGTCAAGAAGGCGGCGCCGGCGGTGGTCAATGTCTACGCCGCCAAGGTGGTGCAGACCCGCAATCCGTTGTTCGACGACCCCATCTTCCGCCACTTCTTCAATATCCCCGGCGGCGGCCCGCAGGTGCAGCGCTCGCTCGGCTCCGGCGTGATTGTCGACCCCTCCGGCCTGGTCGTGACCAATGTGCACGTCATCGAGGGCGCCGACGAGGTCAAGGTGGCGCTCGCCGACAAGCGCGAGTTCGAGGCCGAGATCGTGCTCAAGGACAAGCGCAGCGACTTGGCCGTGCTGCGCATCAAGGACGGGAGCAAACCGTTTCCCTATCTGCAGTTCGCCAATTCGGATGCTCTGGAGGTCGGCGATGTGGTGCTGGCAATCGGCAATCCCTTCGGTGTCGGGCAGACGGTGACCCACGGCATTGTCTCGGCGGTGGCGCGCACCGATGTCGGCTCCAGCAACTACCAGTTCTTCATCCAGACCGACGCCGCCATCAATCCGGGCAATTCCGGCGGTGCGCTGGTCGATCTTTCCGGCAAGCTGGTCGGCATCAACAACATGATCCTGACGCGCTCGGGCGGCTCGCAGGGCATCGGCTTCGCCATTCCCTCCAACATGGTGCGGGTCGTCGTCGCTTCGGCGCGCGCGGGCGGCCACGCGGTCAAGCGTCCCTGGCTCGGCGCCAAGCTGCAGGCGGTCACCTCTGATATCGCCGACAGCCTGGGATTGAAACGGCCGATTGGCGCTTTGATCGCCAACGTCTACAGCAAGGGACCGGCCGAACAGGCGGGGCTGAAAGCCGGCGATGTGATCGTTTCGATCGACGGGCAGGAGGTCGACGACCCCAACGCCTTCGACTACCGCTTCGCGACCAAGCCGCTGGGCGGCACGGCCAAGGTCACTTTGCTGCGCGGCGGACGCGAAGTCGTCGCGTCAGTGCCGCTGCGCACCGCGCCGGAAACGCCGCGCGACGAGATCACCATTCGCGCGCGCTCGCCGTTCTCGGGCGCCAAGGTCGCCAATCTCTCGCCCGCGCTGGCCGACGAATTGCAGCTCAACAATGCCAACCAGGGCGTCGTCGTGCTCGACGTGGCCGACGGCTCCTATGCCAGCAATCTCGGCTTCCGGCGCGGCGACATCATCGTCTCGGTGAACGGCAGCGCGATCGAATCGACCCGTGAGCTCGCGCGCATCGCCGAGACGCCCAATCGCACCTGGCGTCTGGTCATCAATCGCGGCGGCCAGCGCATTACCGCGGTGTTCGGCGGATGAGCGCGCGCGTTTTATTGTTTTCGTCATGGCCGGGCTTGTCCCGGCCATCCACGTCTTACCTCTTGGGGACCTGCAAAGACGTGGATGCCCGCGACAAGCGCGGGCATGACGGTGGAAGGGTTATATGACCCCGCGCGCCAAAGCCAGCGGTCCGAGTTTGTTCGCCGCCGCCGGCTTGGATCAGGATGCGCCGCGCCCGCTGGCCGACAAGCTGCGCCCGCAGAAGCTCGACGAGGTGGTCGGGCAGGACCATCTGCTCGGCGCCGACGGCGTGCTCACGCGCATGCTGGCGACGCGCTCGCTCGGCAGCCTGGTGTTCTGGGGCCCGCCCGGCACCGGCAAGACCACGGTGGCGCGGCTGCTGGCGCAGGCGACCGATCTGCATTTCGAGCAGATATCGGCGATCTTCACCGGCGTCGCGGACCTCAAGAAAGTGTTCGAGGAGGCGCGCCGCCGCCGCGAGCTGGGGCAGGGCACGCTGCTCTTCGTCGACGAGATCCATCGCTTCAACCGGGCGCAGCAGGACTCCTTCCTGCCGGTGATGGAGGACGGCACCATCGTGCTGGTCGGCGCCACCACCGAGAATCCGAGCTTCGAACTGAACGCACCGCTGCTCTCGCGCGCGCGCGTGCTGGTGTTCAAATCGCTCGATGCCGAGGCGATCGGCAAGCTGCTTACGCGCGCGGAAAAGATCGAAGGCAAACCGCTGCCGCTCGACCCGCAAGCGCGTGAAACGCTGATCGGCATGGCCGACGGCGACGGCCGCGCGTCGCTGACGTTGGCGGAAGAAGTCTGGCGTGCGGCGCGCGAAGGCGAACAGTTCGATGCCGCCAAGCTGCAGGAGATCGTGCAGCGGCGCGCGCCGATCTACGACAAGTCGCAGGACGGCCACTACAACCTGATCTCCGCCCTGCACAAGTCGGTGCGTGGCTCCGATCCCGACGC
>JAKAMD010000162.1 GCA_021823875.1 Pseudomonadota bacterium
CGGCTCGACCGTCACCGCATTGAAGCCGCGGCCGAGGCGGATCACCACACCCGGCACGCCGCCGTCGCGCACGATCAGATTGGAGCCGGCGCCGATGACGGTGACCGGAATATCGCTTGGCACATTGCGTAAGAAATAAGCCAGATCGTTCTCGTCTTCCGGCATGAACAAGACCTGCGCCGGCCCGCCGACACGGAACCAGGTGAACTCGCCAAGCGGCTGGTTCGCCAGCAGACGGCCGCGCAGATTGGGTAGCCGCGCTTTCAACTCGCCGGTGATGTCGGAGAACGCCATTTAGCCCAGCGCCTGCAATTCGCCCGGCAGCGCATAGGCCCATTGCGTAATCGACCCGGCGCCGAGGCAGACGACAAAATCGCCGGGCTCCGCCAGATTCTTGATGAGGCCGGCAAGATGCTCGGGTCCGGGAAGCGGCAGCGCATGACGGTGGCCGTGCGCGCGCAGGCCCTGCACCAGCGAGTCACGGTCGGCGCCGGCGATCGGCTGCTCGCCGGCCGGATAGACCGGCGCCACGATCACCGCATCGGCGTCGTTGAAGCAGGTGCAGAACTGCTCGAACAGATCATGCAGCCGCGTATAGCGGTGCGGCTGCATCACCGCGATCACCTTGCCCTGCACGCTCTCGCGCGCTGCGCGCAGCACGGCGGCGATCTCGACCGGATGGTGGGCGTAGTCGTCGATGATGGTGACGCCATTCCAGACGCCGACCCGGGTGAAGCGGCGCTTGACGCCGCCGAAACCGGCGAGCGCCTTGCGAATGACGTCGTCGGCAATGCCGAGTTCGTGCGCCACCGCCACCGCGGCGACTGTATTGAGCGCGTTGTGGCGGCCGGGCATCGGCAGCATCAGCTTGTCGATGGTGTGGGTGGTGGCACCGGCGCGATCGCGGAAGGTGACGCTGAAGCGCTGCTCGCCATTGGCATGCTCGATCTCGCCGAGCCGCACGTCGGCCTGCGGGTTCTCGCCATAGGTAATGATGCGGCGGTCGGTGAGCTTACCGACCAGCGCCTGCACCACCGGATGGTCGGTGCACATCACTGCGAAGCCGTAGAACGGAATGTTCTCGACGAACTGATAGAAGGCCTCCTGCACCGCCTCATAGGTATGGAAGTGGTCGAGATGCTCGGGATCGACATTGGTCACGACGGCGACGTCGGCCGGCAGCTTGAGGAAGGTGCCGTCGCTCTCGTCCGCCTCCACGACCATCCAGTCGCCGGCGCCGAGCCGGGCATTGGTGCCATAGGCATTGATGATGCCGCCATTGATCACCGTCGGGTCGAGCGCGCCGGCATCGAGCAGGCAGGCGACCAGCGAGGTGGTGGTAGTCTTGCCATGGGTGCCGGCGACCGCGACGCAACTCTTCAAGCGCATCAGCTCGGCCAGCATTTCGGCGCGGCGCACCACCGGCAGCCGCTTGGCGCGGGCGGCGATCAACTCGGGATTGTCGCGCTTGATGGCGGAGGAAACGACCACCACGTCGGCGCCGTCGATGTTCTCGGCCTTGTGGCCGACCATGACCTTGACGCCCTTATCGCGCAGCCGCTTGACGTTGGCATTGTCGGCGACGTCGGAGCCGGTGACGGTATAGCCGAGATTGACCAGCACCTCGGCGATGCCGCTCATACCGATGCCGCCGATGCCGACGAAATGCACCGGACCGATGTCGCGCGGCAGTTTCATGTGTTCAACGCCCCTTGCCTCTTCGCCGGCACGGCCGGGCTTGGCCGGTCGCCCATGCTCACGTCTCGCGGCATCGCTTAGAAGACGCGGCAGCCCGGCACAAGGCCACGGATGACGGAATAGCTAAAATCCCGCCGCTTTTATGGCCGGCGCCGGTAACCCTGTTGATCCAGCGGGCAAATCCCGCATAACAAGGGCACGCGCTTCCTGCCAGCGAGCCCCGCATGAGCCAGCCCTTCGTCTATGCCGTCATAGCGATGATCTGCTACGGCGTCGCCGATTTCGTCTACAAGCGGGCCGCCGCCGCGGCCATTCGCTCCGACCATTTCCTGATGGCGCAGGCGTGGCTGTTCTGCCCGCTGGTCATCGTCTATGCGCTGGCCACCCATCGGCTGATTCTCGTGCCGGCCGCACTGTGGGGCTCGCTCGCCGGCATCGCCAGCTTCATCGGCTTTTACTATTTCAGCCGCAGTCTCACCACCGGTTTGGTGAGCATCAACGCCTCCATCTTCCGGATGAATTTCATCGTCACCGTCTTCCTGGTGGTGGCTTTCCTCGGCGAGCCGTTGACGGTGCGCAAACTCGCCGGGCTTGCGCTGGCGCTCGTGGCAACCTGGCTGCTGGTCGGCAACGGCGCCGGCAGCGACCGGACCGCCAAGGAAGCGCGAATGCATTCGCTGCTTCAGGTCGGCGGCGCGACGATCGCCTTCGGCGCCTCGAACTTCTTCCATACCGTCGGGCTGCGCCACGGCGCCTTGCCGGAAACGCTGGCTGTTGCGCAGGCGGCCGTGTTCATGCCGCTCGCCACCGCCGTGGTCTATATCGGCCATGGCGAACTGCGTCCGCCGAAGGTGACATTCCGTTACAGCATCGCTGCCGCGATCCTGCTGCTGAGCGCCACCATTCTGATGCTGCGCGGCGTAGCGGGCGGCCAGGCCAGCGTGCTGGTGCCGATCGCCCAGATGGGATTCATCGTCGCCGCGCTGCTCGGCATTTTCACGCTGGGCGAACGGCTCACCGGCCGCAAGGCGATCGGTCTTGCCTTGGCGCTGGCCGCGCTGGCGGTGCTGATCGAAAGCTGAGAGCGCCGCGCGCGCGCCCCGAGTAACAAAGAAGACCGGGGCCTTGCGTCGAATAGCCGAAGCCTGAGGCCAGGAAAGGGCGCCTGGCAACCACGCCGCTGCGGGGACCGCACCTGCCCCCGTCACGACGAGCCGAAACCGCTCACCCCAAACTCAAATCGGTCTCGCCGCAGCGTTGATAGAAGCGTCCAGCTTGCGCGCATCTTGCTTCGGCACGCCTCACAGGATACGCGCAAAAAATGCCGAATGTGAAGATGACGATGAACTGATTAGTAGCTGGTTGTCATGCCCGCGAACAAACTGACGATTTCAGCATAAACAAAGCCGGAGCCCCTAAGGGCTCCGGCCTGTTGTTCGTAGGCCAAACAAGACTATTCCGTCGCGATCGAGTTGTCGTGCACGTATTGAATGATCGTACGTGAATCGTCTGCTGCTTCGGTGAAAGCCGCGATGTTGTTCAGCGTATCCGTCTGGCTCGAGAATAACGTGGTGTACACGTTATTCGTGGTCGGGACATATACGATCCTCGTCGTCCCGTCGGGCAGGGTCTCAGTTTGCTTCACCAGAACGTCAACGGTCGTGGTGCCGTAGACCGTCGCGGGATCGAAGCTGAAGCTGCTGTAGCTGTAGTACGTGGTCGTCCCATCGGCTGTTTTGGTGTTGATGCCCAAAATCGTGTTGATGTTGACGACGGCGTCCACGGTCAGCGGGATCGTCTTGTCCGACGCGGCGCCGAGGAAGGAAGCGGCGGCGGAGATATCCCCTGTCTGCACCCCGGTAGTCGCCAAGGCGACCAACGTAGGATTGGTACTGCTGGTCAGCTTGGAGATCGTGTCAGCGGTCAGCCCGCTGATCGTGCCGGTTGTCAGGATCTCTTTGTAAAGGGCGAGATTCTCCAGCGGCGAATCGATCGCCGCGGACACCCCGTCCTTCGTCAGAACCAGCCGCCCCGCAGCGTCCAGCGTGATGGAATCCGCCGCATTGAGGGAGTCCACTGCCGTCTTGAGTTGCGAGGTGAGCACCGATGACGATGCACGGCTGACGCTCAGGCGGCCCAGATCGACCGGGATCGCCAGGGTGGCATCGACCAGGTTGCCTTCGGCATCGAGATCAAGCGGAACGCCGTTGGCATCGACGGGCTGGACGACATAGATCTTGGTGCCATCAGCCAGAATGATCTCTTTCAACTGCGGGCTGCCGTCTGGGTTACGCAGAATGACGTACATGTCGCCGTAGATGTCGCCCTTCTTGGTGCCGGACGCTACATTCCCGCCGGCCTTGCCGCCTTTGGTTCCGGCCCACGCCGGGCGGTCAGAATCCTCTGCTTCAGCCGCTGACGGCGTGGTCTTTTCGCCCTTCTTGCCGGCCGTAGAGGAGCCTTTCTTGGTGCCAGCGGTGGTCGGCTTCCCGTGCGTTGTCGTGGCAGAGCCGCCCTTCGACCCGCTTCCATGCTCTTCGCTGGTCGCCGACGATCCGGACTCTAGAGACTTGAGGACATCGCGCAGCGACTGGCCTTCGCTACCGCCGTGGCCCATCGACTGGCCACCCTTGCCACCTTTGCCCTTGCCACCGTCATGGCCACTGTCGGTGTGACTGGTTTCGGCGCCGCCACTATCATGGCCGCCGCCACCGCCACCGTGCTTCTGCGCATAGGCAGGGCTCAGACTGATCGTCAGTACTGAACCGAGGATCGCTGCGAATGCGAGGGCTGCAATTTTTTTCGTTGCAAGCATTTTGCTGACTCCTCTCCATTCATTCATCATGAAAAAAATTTAATAACAACGCGGCGAAGTGCATTGATAGTCATCAATAGGAAAACGGCATCGCACTGCGGCTAGTTGCCACATTGCGGAAAAGCACAATCAGGGGAGGAAAATTATTTTGAACTAAACTGACCCAGAAGGCCAATGCGGAAGAGGTCGTCTTTGGGGCGATACTGTTGAACGTCGCCGCCGGGCGGCGTCGTCAGCGAGAATTGCGGATATGAAGTGTGCGTGTAGTCGAGCCGGACAATCAAATTGTCTGACGCTGGAAATTCCATGCCGCCGCCAAAGCGCACGCCGCTCTTGGTGTATTGCGCAGAAAGACTATTGTTGCCGCGTGCATAGTCGAGTTGAAAGCGCGTTTCGACGAGGCCGATACGGCCATAAAGCAGCGCCGTGTTGTTGAGGACGTAGCCGGCACGCGCACTCGCACCATAGGTCCATTGTTTTTCGAGCGAAAAGGACTGCCCCCCTCCTATGCGCTCGTGATCGCTATGGGCCTTGGCAAGTTCTGCTTCGAGTTCGCCACCGAAATACAAATTATTCAACTGAAAGCCGTAGCCGCCGAACAGCCCGGCGGTATAGCCGAGGTCACCGAAATTCGCCGTCAAGGTCGTATTCGACTCGCGCGGCCCCGTCGACCACGTCGATAGTGCGTCATGGCCGACCTGACCACCGGCGTAGAAACCGCGGTAGTCTATGTTGGCCGACTGCACAGCGCCCGGCACCGCGCCGAAGGTGTAGACGAGCGCGGCCGAGGTCATGGTCTCGTCGTTGGTGAAGTTGTCGGGCGTGCCGCCGGCCGGGACAATGCAGCAATCGATGTCGTAGCTGTTGAAGGCGGAATAGGTGTGTTCGAGGCGCACGCCCAGCGCCGGGGTGATCGGCGCGAACCCGCCGATCCCGACGCGGATACCGGGTTCGGTCCGCCGGTCCTGCGTGCCTTTGTTGCGAAGCTGATAGTCGGTCGCAAAGCGCGCGGCGACGACGCCCGCCTTGCCATAGAGCATGGTGCCGCCCTTGAACGAGCGGCCGATCACGCCGGAGAGCCCGTATTCCCATTCGCGCGATACGGAGAAGATACGTTCGTTCGGCACATGGGTATGATCCCAGCCGCCGGTCGCATCGGTCAGATCGGCCTCGAGCCCGAGGAACCAATCGCCCATGTAGAGGCCGTAGCCGGCAAGCACGCCGCCGGCCCAACCTTCGTCGCCGAAATCGGCCTGCAGGGTACCGCCATTGCCCCGCGGCCCCTGCAGCTTGGTCTCCAAATTCGTCAAACCGGTTTGCACACCGACATAAAACCGGCCCTGGACGTCGTTCGGTACTTCCGCGCGTTTGAAATCCTCGTCCTTGTAAGCAGGCTCCTGCACGATACCGGCACGGATCATCGCCCTTGAATCGATATAGCTGTAATCAAGGTCGGTCGAATCGCGCGTGGTGCGGGAGAAATCGGCGCCGAGATAGAAATGCGGCGTGAAATATTTGCGCACGCCGATGCCGTAGGATTGCACCTGGTCGACACGCGTGGTCATGCCGTTGAACTGATTGAGCGAATACGAGGCATTACCGCTGATGCGCAGGTCCGGCCGGATCCAATGCGTTACGTCGAAACTCGCCAAGGTCTGCACATAGCCGGATACGGCCTGCAGGTCGGTTTCCTGGATCGTCCGCTCCAACTTGGCGGTCACCGTCGTGCCCGGTATCCCGGTGAAGCGTACCTGGCCGCCGAAATCGGGAACGAACACCTTATCGAAACGAGGATCGTCGTAGCGCTGATAGATGCCGCCGAAATAGACCTCGCCGTCGAGCACCGCATTGATCTCGTGATGCCAGCCGGCCGAGAAGCGAACCCCGTTTGAATCCTTCTGATAGCCGAAATCGTCGAACGGCAAGCGATAGTCGCGCAGGTCGTAGCTGAACATGCCGAACAGCTCGTTCATCTTGTCGATCTGGCGTCCGACGCGCGTGCCGACCGTCACCTGGTTCCGATCGCGGTCGTCGTTGATCACCGTGCCGCCGCCGATTTGCGCGACATTATCGTAGTCAAAATGATCGAATGTGCCGCCAACCCGAATCGAGGTTTGGTCGAGCCTGAGCAACGCTGCGCCAAACGCGCGCGTCACGTTATAAATCGTCGGGGTTACGCCAGGCCGTGCGCTGGGCGACGAGCGCGACTCGTGCTGATGATCGTAGGCCACGCCGCCGGTCACGCTCAGCACCGGCGAGAAATTGTAGCGGCCGTTCGTGTAGACGCTGTAGTCGCTGTAGTTTTCGTCTGTGTATTTGGCGTAGCGGCCGATGGATGCGTTGCCGCCGATATTGATCTCGCCCTTGTCGCTGCGCAGCCTCAAATTAGCGAACGGATTGACCAGCCAGATCCAGTCGGAAACCTTGTTGGTGCGCGCGGCGTAGATGTTGTCGAGATACTCGCCGCCGGCTGAAACGCCGGAGGTGAATTCGGGCGTTATCGACGCCGGCGAGAGCGGAGCCGCCTTATCGGCGGCAAAGCCCGCTTGTGGATGCACAAGCACTACGACCAGCGCAGTGCCCGCCAATAATCTGGACGTCAAACGGACCATGTCGCGCGCCACCGAGGCGTGTTCGGAAGTTTTTTCTGCGAGACATCCCTCGAGAGAGGGCCACCCCATTGCCACTAGATCATGTGTGAAAACGCGTTCAACAAATGATGAATTGCGAAGCTCAACAACGGCAACATATGGTTGTGATGCGCTCTGACGAGCAACAGAATTGCTTCGTGAATTGATTGACGCCTCGATGTGCAAGTCGGTTGCAAAACAGCCTTGGCGCCCAAAGACGCTTCGATGACCCGCAATACAGGTCTGAAACAAATCAAAGGATGTTGATTTTATTTACATCCGCTTAGATTGCACTCTGATAAATTGCCATAAAATATTTGTTATATATTAAGTTGCAAACTGCGACAGAATATACCGGCGGGATGATCTGTGACTTCGCATAGTCGCGCTTCGCGGTTCGGCGTTGCCGATTGGCCACAACTAACAAATTTGTTTGTAGTTCGTGAGCGAACTTCACAGACGCGCCGTCTCCATCACCACATCGGCGAGTTGTTCGGCCGCAGATC
>JAKAMD010000163.1 GCA_021823875.1 Pseudomonadota bacterium
CAACCACACGCTCATCTGGTTGATCGTGCCGGTGAGGAAGGCGATGCCGGTCAGCACCAGAAGCCCGCCCATGACCTGCTCGACGCGGTGCAGATAATTCTTGAAGCGCGCAAGAAATTTGGCGAATGGCTCGACGGCAAAAGCCGCCACGATGAAGGGAATGCCGAGGCCCATCGAGTAGACCGCCAGCAGGCCGGCGCCTTTGGTCACCGTCGCTTGCGAGGCCGCTACCGCCAGGATCGCCGCCAGGATCGGCCCGATGCAGGGCGTCCAGCCGAAGGCGAAGGCGAGCCCGATCAAATAGGCGCCCCACAAGCCGACCGGCTTTGCCACCTCCAGCCGCTTCTGCCGGTGCAGGAAGGCAAGTTGAAATACGCCGAGGAAGTGCAGACCCATCACGATGATGACCACGCCGGCGATCGTCGACAGCGGCCCGGAATAGAGGCGCAGCAGTGCACCGATCAGGCTGGCGCTCGCGCCCAGCGCCACGAACACCGTGGAAAAGCCGAGCACGAACAAGAGCGCTGCCACCACCGTCTCGCGCTTGACCGCCGTCTCAGGCTCGCGGTCGGCGAAACGTTCCAGCGAGGTGCCGGTCAGGAACACCAGATAGGGGGGCACCAGCGGCAGCACGCAGGGCGAGAGGAAGCTGACCAGACCGGCGATGAGGGCGGCAAAAATGGTGACGTCGGAATGCATGGGCGGCGTTATGCCCGTGTAACTATGGCGATGGCAAGGTTGCCCTGACCCGGATGGCGGGAATGTGATAAGCGGGTGCGTAATGGCGTCGACACGACACAACCTCATCACCGATATTCCCGGCCTGCGCATCGGCCATGCCGGCGACGCGCGCCTCGGCTCGGGCACGACCGTCGTGCTGTTCGACGAGCCGGCGGTGGCGAGCGTCGATGTGCGCGGCGGCGGGCCGGGCGCGCGCGAAACCGCCCTGCTCGACCCGGCGCAGACGGTCGAAGGCATCGACGCCTTCGTGCTCTCCGGCGGCTCCGCCTACGGGCTGGACGCCGCCTCCGGCGTGCAGGCTTGGCTGCGCGAGCAAGGCCGCGGCTTCAAGGTGCGCGATGCGCTGGTGCCGATCGTGCCCGGCGCCATCCTGTTCGACCTGCTGGCCGGCGGCGACAAGAACTGGGGCCGCTATCCGCCCTATCGCGAATTCGGCTACCAGGCGGCGCAGATGGCGGCGCGCACCTGCGCGCTCGGCAGCGTCGGCGCCGGCCTCGGCGCCACCGTGGTCAATCTCAAAGGCGGCATCGGCTCGGCCTCGGCACGCACGGCCGACGGCATCACGGTGGGTGCGCTGGCCGCGGTCAACGCGGTCGGCAGCGTGACCATCGGCAACGGCCCGCATTTCTGGGCGGCACCCTTCGAGCAGCACAAGGAATTCGGTGGACGCGGCTGGCCGGAGAAATTCACGGCCAACGATCTCAAATTCCGCAGCAAAGGCGTCGAGCGCGCCAGCACCACGCTGGTGGTGGTGGCGACCGACGCCAAGCTCACCAAGTCACAATGCAATCGTTTGGCGGTGATGGCGCAGACCGGTTTCGCGCGCGCCGTCTATCCGGTGCACACCCCACTCGACGGCGACATCGTGTTCACGGCCGCGCTCGGCAAGAAGCCGCTGCCCGAACCGGTGCATGCGTTGAGCGAGCTCGGCATGCTGGCGGGCAATGTGGTGGCGCGCGCCATCGCACGCGGGGTCTATGAGGCGACGGCACTGCCCTTCCGCGGCGCGCTTCCGAGCTGGCAGGACAAGTTCGGGAAATAACGTTCCTGCCCCGGACGCGACGCAGCACGAGCGACAGCGACGTGATGCGGCGCTGATCCGGGGCCGTATCGGTCTCCGCGCTTGCAACGGTCCCGGGTCTGCAGCGCTTCATTTCATGCCGCGCTGCGCCCGGGACACGGGGGCCTAAAGAAACCGCTCCGCCATGTAAGGCTTGGGATCGCAGAACGGCGTCTCGCCTGCCATCATCTGTCCGAGCAGCACGCCGGTGATGGGCCCCAGCGTCAGGCCCCAATGGGCGTGGCCAATCGCCAACCAGATGCCGGACAATCCCGGCGCGCGCCCGATCACGGGACGCGAATCTGGAAAGCAGGGACGCGAACCGACCCAGGTCTTGTCGTCGGCGCGTTCGCCCAAGGGAAACAGCTTGCGCGCCTGCGGCATCAGCCGGTCGAACTGCACCGGCGTCGGCGCCGCATCGCGCGCGGCGAACTCGGCGCCGGTGGTCAGACGAATGCCCTGCTCCATCGGCGTGATCAGATAGCCGTATTCGACATCGACCACCGGGCGGGCCAGCATCGCTTCGCCTTCGGCGCGGAAATGCCGGTGATAGCCGCGCTTGACCGCCATCGGCAGTTTCAGCCCGAGCGGCTTCAACAGATCCGGCGCCCAGGGTCCGAGCGCCACCACGACTTCCGGCGCATCGAGCGCGCCTTCATCGGTTTCCACCCGCCAGCCGCGGCCGGCGCGATGCAGCGAACGTGCATCGCCATTGAGCGTGATGCCGCCGAGCTTGGCAAAGCGCGCGGCATAGGCGCGCGTGACCGCCAGCGGATTGCTCACGCTCGCCGCCTTCGGCCAGAACACCACGCGCTTGAACACCGGATTGAGCGACGGCTCCAGTTTGCGCGCGCCCGCGGCATCGAGCGCGTCCAGCGGCAGGCCGAATTCGCGCGCCAACGCGAATTCGGGCTCCAGATCGGCGAAGGCGCGCTCGCTGCGATAGAGCTTCATCCAGCCGGTGTTGCGCAGGTACTGCGTGGCGCCGGATTCCGCCATCAGCGTTTCGTGCTCGGCCAGCGCGCGCGCAAACAGCGGCCGGTTGAGCCGCGCCGTCTCGGCGATGCGTTGCGGCCGCGAATTGGCGCGGAACGCCATGAGCCAAGGCGCCACTTGCGGCAGAAACGACAGATGATAATTGGCCTCGCTCGCCCGCTTGAGCGCGACCCGCAGAAGCCCCGTGAGGCTCGAAGGAAAGGCGGGCGGCAGAATGGTCGAGCCTTCGATGACGCCGGAATTGCCGTAGGAGGTCTCTTCGCCCACGCCGGCGCGATCGACCAGCGCGACCGCCATGCCGCGCTTGGCCAGATGCAGCGCGACCGAGGTGCCGACAATGCCGGCGCCGAGGACGATAGCGTCAGTGCGTGCCATTCTGCCTCGCAAGCATTCTCATGGGGCGGGATTCCGCTTGTCGGCCTGGCACGGCCGACGCCTTTTATATGGAATGGATCGGACGCAGGCGCTATGACCCTGCGGCCACACTGCGCCGGAGACCGATCTCGTATGCGAATTCTGAATGGACCGATCGCCGCGCTCGCGTGGCTCGGCCGGCAAGGCACGCTCGCGATCGCCGCCTCCCTGTTCCTCGGCCTGTCGCTTCCGCAGCTCGCCGCCTACGTCAAGCCGCATCTTGGCGAGACGGTGTTCGTGCTGCTGCTGTTCTCCTATCTGCGCACCGACCCCACCGCCTTCCGCGCCTATCTTCGATCGCCGAAGATCGTGATTGCCGCGTCGCTGTGGGTGATGATCGGCCTGCCGGCGCTGTTCGGTCTCGCCTATGTCGTCTCCGGCATGCGCACCGCCATGCCGGACCTCTACACCATCATGATCCTGCAGATCGCGATCGCACCGATCACCTCATCGGCGGCGTTCGCGGCGCTGATGGGCCTCGACGTGGCGCTGTCGCTGGTCACGCTGATCGTGTGCAGCGCGCTGTCGCCGGTTTCCACGGTGGCGTTCAGCTATCTGTTCCTCGGCACCTCGCTGTTCTCGCCGATCGAGCTCGGGCTCAAGCTGTTCTTCTTTTTCGCCGCCTCCGGCGCGGTCGCCTATGGCATTCGCCGCATCGCCGGTCAGGACTGGATCGAGCGGCAGAAGGAGCCGATCGACGGCCTCAACGTGATGACGGTGTTCGTGTTCGCCATCGCGGCGATGGAGGGCGTGCCGCACCAGGTGATGGCGGCGCCGCTGTTCGCGCTCGCGCTATTGGGACTGGTGGTGGCGCTGGCCATTCTGCCGGTCGGGCTCAGCGTGCTGGTGTTCTTGCCGGCGGGCGCCGACCGCGGGCTGGCGATCGGCCTGCTCGCCGCCTTCCGCAATCTCGGCGTGGTGATGGCGGCGCTCGGCAGTTCGCTGTCCGCCACCGCCTGGTTCTATTTCGCGCTGGTGCAGTTCCCGATTTTCCTGCTGCCGGCGCTGCTGAAGCCGCTCGCCGTGCGGCTTCAGCGCAAAGCCGGAAGCTAGGCGACGGTCGAGAGACCGGACGTCGACTGCGACAGGTATTGCGACTGCAGCTTGATCAATTGCTCGAGCAGATTGCTCTGGCTCGACGATCCGGAACCGCCGTTCGACGAACCCGAGCCGCCATCCGACGATCCGCTATTCGACGCCGGCGTGGTCATGCTGACCGTGCTGCCATCGGCATAGGTGATGGTGGTCGTGCTCGAGCCGTCGGCATTGGTCGTGGTCTGGGTCTGCGCACCGTCCGCGCCGGTCGCGTTCAAGAGGGACGACAGGCCGCCCTGCTGCCCGCCGCCATCGACGTGATGATGGTGACCGTGGCCGTGACGCGCGGCGGCAAGCTCGCTCTGGCTGATATTGCCGTCGCCATTGGTGTCGAGTTTGCTGAACAGCGCGTCGGCGCTCGACGTATCGACGCCGTTGGCGCTGAGCGCGCTCTCGAACTCGCTCTGGCTGATCGCGCCGTCGCCGTTGGTGTCGAGCTTGGCGAACAGGCCCTGCGCTTGCGTTCCGTCGCCGTTCTGGCCCTGCAGCGAGATCAGGCTGGCCAGCATGCCAGGATTGAACGGCGGCGGTGAGCCGCCGGTGCCGACCGTCGATGTGCCCTGCTTCTGGTCGCCGTCGGCATCACCGAATAGCTGACCGAGCTGTCCAAGCGGGCTCCCGCTCTGCGAGGAGCCGGTGGTGGCGGTGGAAGACTGCAGCAGCGATGTCAGATAGGACAGCGCGCCCAAGCCTGCGGTTATGGGAAACATGACACGATACGCTCCTTCGTGACGCCGGCCGCGGCCGGCGCAGATCGCCCCGTGGCGTGCCCGTCGCAAGAGCCGCGCCAAGCCGCCTGGGAAACGAAAAACGCCGATGGTCCTTAAGGTTGTCCACAATTTCCGGCGTGCGCCGGCGGCCCGCCGGGGCTCGCGGATGGCAATTTTTGCCGGTCTGTGCGACCCAATTTGCCGGGCCAGAGGCGGCCCGGCGGCGCGTTGCCGCGGGTCGCGCTGCGTGTTACCCGGAGGCCGTCAGCGCATGCGCCCGAGACACGGAAACCGGTTTTCGGCCTCCATCATGCGCAAGGAAAACGTTTGATGCCGCGTCCCCTCATCATTGCACCGTCAATCCTGTCGGCCGACTTCGCCCGCCTGGGCGAGGAAGTGCGCGCGGTCGATGCCGCCGGCGCCGACTGGATCCATGTCGACGTCATGGACGGGCACTTCGTGCCCAACATCTCGATCGGCCCCGACGTGGTGAAGGCGATCCGCCCGCACTCGAAGAAGATCTTCGACGTGCATCTGATGATCGCGCCGTGCGATCCCTATCTCGAAGCCTTCGCCAAGGCGGGCTCCGACATCATCACCGTGCATGTCGAGGCCGGCCCGCACGTGCACCGCTCGCTGCAGGCGATCCGCGCGCTCGGCAAGAAGGCCGGCGTCACCCTGAACCCGGGCACGCCGGTGTCGAGCATCGAAAACGTCATCGACATGGTCGATCTCGTGCTCGTCATGTCGGTCAATCCCGGTTTCGGCGGCCAGAGCTTCATCCCGGGTGCGCTTGAGAAGATCGCGCAAGTGCGCGCGCTCATCGGCGACCGTCCGATTGATCTCGAGGTCGACGGTGGCGTGACGCCGCAAAACGCGGCCAGCGTCATCAAGGCCGGCGCCAACGCGATGGTCGCCGGCTCGGCCGTGTTCAAGTCTGGCAATTACAAGACCAACATCGACGCCATCCGCAACGCGGCGGCGCTGGCGCGCGGAGAAGCGGCTTAACTTAATAAGAGAGTTCTATGTCGATAATTTCAGGTCTTAAGATCGCGAAAGGCAGTGAGTGGCTACGGCCAGTCTTTACGAAGATGAGAGGCGTAGTCGAGACTTTGAATGAATGGAATAAGGAGCCCTGCTATTGGAACAACGAGACCGCTTCCGTTTCCTTACTCATATCCGCAGCGGCAAAGGCACGCTTTTTTGGAGTAGCGGATTATCGGAGGTACAAAAGGAAGTCAGGCCAGGACTCAAATGGGCGGTGCGATTTGCTTATAGGAACGGATACCAATTGGCTCGAAATTGAGGCTAAGCAAATCTATGTCGGCCCGAAGACAAGGACTGCACGGAGTGCGTTGCAAAATGCCTGCGCCGACGCAAAAACTCTGTGGGGGTGCAGTCGGCGCGCCGGCCTTCTGTTTGTGGTGGCATCTTTGAGCAAGAGTAGGGCTCTCACTATTGATTGCCGCGTCTTTCAAGAGGCCGCCTATGATTTGTACGAAAAATCAAAAGCGAGTCTGCTTTGGTACTGGTATGATAACAATGCAAAAGACAGCTTTTACCGCTCTACGGTTACCGATCGGCAGTATCCTGGTTTCGCGATCGTTCTGAAAAAGTTTTGAAAAATCATGATCCCCCGCTATTCCCGCCCCGCAATGAGCGCCATCTGGTCGCCGGAGACCAAGTTCCGCATCTGGTTCGAGATCGAGGCGCATGCCGCCGATGCCATGGCTGAACTCGGCATCATCCCGAAGGAAGCGGCCAAGAAGATCTGGGACAAGGGCAAGGCCGCCACCTTCGACGTCGCGCGCATCGATGAAATCGAGGCCGAGGTCAAACACGACGTCATCGCCTTCCTGACGCATCTGTCGGAGATCGTCGGGCCGGAAGCGCGCTACGTGCATGCCGGCATGACCTCCTCCGACGTGCTCGACACCTGCCTCAATGTGCAGCTCGTGCGCGCCGCCGACATCCTGCTGGCCGATATCGATTTGCTGCTCGCCGCGCTCAAGCGCCGCGCCTTCGAACACAAGCACACGCCGACTATCGGCCGCTCGCACGGCATCCATGCCGAGCCGACCACCTTCGGCCTCAAGCTGGCGCAGGCCTATGCCGAATTCGCCCGCGCCCGCCGCCGCCTGCATGCGGCGCGCGAAGAGGTCGCGACCTGCGCGATCTCTGGTGCGGTCGGCACCTTCGCGCAGGTCGATCCGCGCGTGGAAGATCATGTCGCCAAGGCGATGGGGCTCAGGCCCGAGCCGATCTCGACCCAGGTCATCCCGCGCGACCGCCACGCCATGTATTTCGCTACCCTCGGCGTGGTCGCCTCCTCGGTCGAACGGCTGGCCACCGAGATCCGCCATCTGCAACGCACCGAGGTGCTGGAAGCGGAAGAGTTCTTCTCCGAGAAGCAGAAGGGCTCCTCGGCCATGCCGCACAAGCGCAACCCGGTGCTGTCGGAGAACTTGACCGGCCTCGCCCGCATGGTGCGCGCCTATGCGCTGCCGGCGATGGAGAACGTGGCGCTCTGGCACGAGCGCGATATCTCGCATTCCTCGGTCGAGCGCATGATCGGGCCCGACGCCACGGTGACGCTCGACTTCTCATTGGCGCGGCTG
>JAKAMD010000164.1 GCA_021823875.1 Pseudomonadota bacterium
GAAACCTTCCAACGAATTCGCAAGTTCGCTGGTCGCGACGGCGTCATCGTCGCCACGCTGTCGGGCGATGCTAACGTCCATTTCTTCCGGGAACGCGCGCGCCAGGGGCTCGATGCCGAGATCCTGCCGGTAATGAGCCTGTCGTTGGGTGAAGCCGAGATGCCGGCGCTCAACGAGCGCAATCTAGTCGGCCATATGGTGGCGTGGAACTATCTGCATGCGCTCGATACGCCCGAGAACCAGGCCTTCGTTTCCGAGTGGCGCGAATTCAATGGTGACGCACATGCCGTCACGAACGATCCCATGGAGGCGAGCTGGATCGGTTTTCAGCTCTGGGCGCAGGCCGTGGCGGCGGCCGGCACCACCGACGTCGGCGCAGTCAAGCACGCGCTCGCCGGCCGCACGATTCGCGCGCCGTCTGGTTTCGATGTCAGACTCGATCCGGAGACCCAGCATCTGCACAAGCCGGCTTTCATCGGCCGCATGGACACGCGCAATTTCATCTGGCCGGTCTGGCGCAGCGAGGGGCTGATCGCGCCCGAGCCGTGGAGCCCTTGGCTCGCGAGCGGCACCGCCGTGCCGCTACGCCGCGCAGGCTAGCCGTTCCAGCCGCCGCTTCCGGCCTTGGCGAAACTCGGATCGAGCCGGCAAGTCACATTCTTGTTTTTCTTGCCTTTCACGCCGAGCGCCTGCTTGCACTCGGTCAGGCTGGAAAAGCCGCAGCGCACGGGGGAATTGGCTTGTTGGTGGAAACCGCACCAGTTCTCTGCCTGGGCGGGAACAATCGAGCTGGCCACGAGGCCAGCAACGAAAAGGCCGATCGAACCACGCATGTCGTCATCTCCTGGTCGCGCCCCCGGGAGAGAGACCGATTGTGCCGCGACTTGCGGCAAGATCAAGATGATGGACGCATCGCCGCCACCGCGGCGGCGATTTCGTCGGGCGAGGTCACCGGCAGCGAACAGGTTTCGCCGACGCAAACAAAAACGGCGCTGCCTTGCGTGGCTTTCAGCTTCTCCTGCGCCGGGTGGGAGGCCGGCAGCGCGTTGGCGGATGGCGCGCGCAACACGATGCGGTCGAGATAGGGCAGCTTGAGCGCCGCCTGGACCAGCACGTCATCGGTTCCGGTCACCACGATCTCGGCGGCACGCAGGCGCAGGTCGAGCGCATTGAGCAGCGAGACATGACCGAACAGGTTGCGCGCATTGGCCGACATGATCCCCTCGATCAGCCGGTCGGCCTTCTCGCGCCAGGCATGGTCTCCGGTGAATGCCGCCAGCCGGACGAGGTTGCCAGCGGCGACCGCGTTGAGATTAGGGATGGCGTCGTCGACCGTCGAATGCGGGCGCACCACCAGATCGCCGGCATCGTCGGCGGTCAGGTAGTAGCCGCCGGTCTCGGGATCGGCGTAATGGGTGTCGAATTCGCGCTGCCAGGCCAGGGTCCGGTCTAGGAAGGCACTCTCGCCGGTCGCCTCGTAGAGCGCCAAGGCGGCGCGGATCATGGCAGCGTAGTCGGAGCCGAGCCCTGGCAGCAGCAGCTTGACGGCGCGGAACGAGTGCCCGAGCCGGTCGCCGCGGGTCATGGAGCCGGCGATGAAGTCGAAGGCGCGGCGGGCGAGCGCCAGCCAGGACGGTTCATTTAGGATGATGCCGGCCCGGACTAGGGCCGCGATCATTAGCCCATTCCAGTCGGCCAGCACTTTATCGTCCAAACCGGGCCTGATACGTTTCTCGCGTATTTCCAATAACTTACCGCGCAACATGAAAAATCGAAGAGCATCGGGAAATGCAGCATTTTCGTTGGCGCCCTCCGCAGCATGGCTTTCCGTGCTGCGCGGTAAGTGTTTGAGGCAGTTGAGGATATTGTGTCCCTCGAAGTTGCCTGCCGAGGTGACGTCATATTGTAGTGCGAAATCGGCGGCATCCGGCCCTAAAGCTGTTTCGATCTCGGCCAGGGACCAGACGTAGAACTTTCCCTCCTCGCCCTCGGAGTCGGCATCGAGCGAAGCGGCGAACGCCCCCTCCCTGGTTACCATCTCGCGCTCGAGCCAGCCGAACGTCTCGCGCGCCCGCCGGGCGAATAGCGGATTTCCGCTGCGCTGGAACGCCAGGGCCAGCAGCTCGAGGAGCTGGGCGTTGTCGTAGAGCATCTTCTCGAAATGCGGCACCAGCCACTTTTCATCGACGGAATAACGCGAGAAGCCGCCGCCCAGATGGTCGTAGATGCCGCCCTCGCTCATGTGGGTCAGCGTGTGCTCGACCGTCTCGAAGAAGCGCGCGTCGCCGGTACGGATGCCCGCCCGCCAGAGGAACTCGAGCAGCGACGGCTGCGGAAATTTGGGTGCGCCGCGTAAGCCCCCATGCACGGCATCGAAGGCGTTGCCGATCTGCTTGGCGGCGCCGTCGAGCTCCTTCAGCCCAATCGTGACCTTGCCGGCGGGCCGCGCCTTGTCGGCGAGCTGGCGCAAGAGTGCCGCGCGGTTTTGCTCGATCTTGTCGGGCTCCTCGTTAAACAGCCGCGCCACCTCGCGCAGCACGTCGACAAAGGCCGGCCGGCCGAAGCGCGACTCGCGCGGGAAATAAGTGCCGCCCCACACCGGTTCGCCCTTGGGGGTTAGGAACATGGTGAGCGGCCAGCCGCCCTGCTCGCCCAACACATGAAGCGCGGTCATGTATATCTGGTCGATGTCCGGCCGCTCCTCGCGGTCGACTTTGATGTTGACGAACAGTTCGTTCATGACCGCCGCGGTCGCCTCGTCCTCGAAGGACTCGTGCGCCATCACATGGCACCAGTGGCAGGCGGCATAGCCGATGGAAAGCAGGATCGGCTTGTTCTCGCGCTGGGCGGTTGCCAGCGCCTCCGGTCCCCATTGCCACCAGGCGACCGGATTATGGGCGTGCTGCAGGAGATAGGGCGAGGTCGCGCCGGCGAGGCGGTTCTCGTGCGCGGTGGGCGATGCGCTCATGCGGCCACCCTAACGCGGATTGGCGGCAGCGCGAAATCTGCGAGGCCGCTACGGCGCGCGGCCGGTCGCGCGCAGCCAGACTTGCCGGTAGGCGCCGAGCTCGGTGAAGCCGCCGTCGACCGGCAGGTCGATGCCGGTGAGATAAGCCGCCTCGTCGCTGGCGAGGAACATGACGGCGTGCGCCACATCTTCCAGGCTGGCGCTGCGGGCAAGCGGCGTCACGTATTCCATGGCTTCGACGAAATTGGCGGAAGCCGCGACCATCGGCGTCGGCACGATGCTGGGATGCACCGCGTTCACCCGGATCTTGGCCGCGGCATATTCCATGGCCGCCGCTTTGGTCAGCCCGCGCAGGCCCCATTTCGAGGTGCTGTAGGCAGCGGCGAAGTGGCCATTGATGCCGGCGGTCGAGCCGATGTTGACAATCGCGCCGCCGCCGCTCTCGCGCATCAGCGGCACCGCGGCGCGGATACCGAGGAAGACGCCGGTCAGGTTGACCGCTAGGATGCGCTCCCAATCGGCGCGCATGGTGTGTTCGAGGTCGACGCCGCGCAGCGACACGCCGGCATTATTCACCAGCACATGCAAGGCCCCAAATCGCGCCTTGGTGAAAGCGACCGCCTCGGCCCAATCCGGTTCGCTGGTGACATCGAGCTTGCGGAATTCAGCGATGTTGCCGGTTTGGCGGATGTCATGCACCAGCGCATCGCCCTCCTCCGCCAGCACATCGGCGACGATCACCCGCGCGCCGGCTTGCGCGAATAGGCGGGCCTCGGCGGCGCCCTGCCCGCGGCTGGCGCCGGTGATGAGCACGGTCTTGTCGGCGAAATTCGGCATGGCTTCGCTCTGGAAAAATCAAAATCACGTCGCGGGTGGGCACGCTTTACTTTGCCCACCCCATTCTTGCTTGGTCGGTGTGCGCGTTACTTGACCTTGGTCCAAGTCTCGCCTTGGCAAAGGACATAAGCCACGCAGCCCTTGAGATTAAGCGCGCGCGGCCCCTCCAAGGTGACGACGCCGGAATAGACCTTGCCCGATCCGGCATCGAGCAGGTCACCCTTCCAGGTATTGGCGCCGGACTTGACCGCGCCGTGCATGATGACGACGCCGATCTCCTTCTTGCGGCTTTGATCCTTGACCGCGACCACCTTGCCGCACAGCTTGCCGCCGCAATTGTAGAAGCGGACCTGCGAGCCGGTCGACGGCCGCAGCCAGACACCATAAGGCTCGGCTGCATTGGCCGCGCCGATGGAGGCGAGCAACAGCGCACTTGCCGCCAGAATGATCGTCTTGCCGTGCATGTCTTCCTCCCTGTTCTCTTGGTTGTCGTGATTAGCGTATGTCGAACACGAACTTGCCGCGCAGATGGCGGCCTTCGCTTATTTCATGCGCTTTCGCCGCGTCGGTGAGCTTGAGGTGGGTGATTTCCGGCGCGTGCACCGCACCGGCCTTGAACAATTCCAGCATACGCTCGAGATGGGCCCGATCGCGCTTGACGTCGGGTTTCATGGTGACGACGTCGCTACGCGGCACCTGATAGCCTTCGTGCGCCGGCGAGATCCACGCCAGCCGCCCGCCAGGCTTCAGCACCTTGTAACAACCAGGCCGCACGTCGCCGCCGACGGTGTCGTAGACCACGTCGCAGATCGGACCGATATTGGTGAAGTCCTCTTTGTTGTAGTCGATCACCTGGTCGGCGCCGAGCTTGCGGACATAATCATGATTGCGCGCGCTGGCGGTGGTGATTACCTTGGCGCCGATATGCTTGGCGAGTTCGATGGCGAAGCCGGCCACGCCGCCGGCGCCGCCCTGGATCAAAATGGTTTCGCCCGCTTTCAGCTTGGCGGCATCTTCCAGTCCGGTGATCGCGGTGATGCTGATGAGGCCAAGCGCTGCCGCCTCGGCATGGCTGAGGGCGTCCGGCTTCTTGGCGACCAGTGCGGCTTTGGTGACCAGCTTTTCGGCATAGGTGCCTTCGATGCCCTGGTCCAACACGCCGAACACAGCATCGCCGACCTTGATGTCGGTGACGCCGGGACCGACCTGGCTGACCACGCCGGAAAAGTCGCGGCCCAGGATGTAGGGAAAGCGGTGGCGCTGATACATGCCGCCGCCGCGCCGCACTTTCTGATCGGCGCCGTTGACGCTGGCCGCGTAGACATCGACCACGATCTCGCCCGGCCCGGCCACCGGGTCAGGCGCCTCGCCGTAACGCAGCATTTCGGGGCCGCCGTGTTGGGTGAGCAGCATGGCTTTCATGAGGTTCCTCCGAATTGCGCGACGGATGGGCAGAATGGATCAACCTGTTTATCGCGTCATGGCGGGATTTGTCCTCGTCTTCTCGCCGGTCGGGCGCAAGCCGGCTTTATTGAGATCACGAGGATAAACGGCGGATGAGAAGGGCGATATGGACCCACCTTTCGTTCGTTTGTGCCGGTGGTTAGGCTGGCGGCTTCCTTGGGGGGCTCAACAATGATCGTAAATCTTCGGGGAATCGCGCTTGGCGCTGGGGCGCTTCTGCTGGCTGCGTTCAGCATGGGGACTGCGCTTGCGGCGGAAACGATCAATATCGGCGGTTCGCAGGCGGTGCTGCTGCGGCCGGTCGCGCCGGTGGCAAGCGTGATCTTGATGCCGGGTGGCGATGGCCGCATCGACGCCGGTCCGGGAGGACGGATTGGCCGCCTCAAGAATAATCAGCTCGTGCGCACCCGCTCCGCCTATTTCGCGCGGCGGCGGGCGGTCTTGGTGGTCGATGCCGACGTCAATCTTGCGCGCGCGGTCGAATACATGACGAAGATCAAACAGCCGGTCACGGTGATCGCCACCAGCCGCGGCACGCTACGCGCGGCCGAGGGCATTGCGGCTGGCGCGCGTCCCGATGCCCTGGTGCTGACCTCGGGATTTTTGACGGATGCTTCGGGAAGCAACCAGAACGTCGCCAATATTCTCGGTTCGCCGGGGCGGCTGCCGAAGACATTGGTGATCCACCATCGCGAAGACGGCTGCCGATTCACGCAGCCGGCCGGCGTTGCGCCATTCATCAAATGGGCGCGCGGCAAGGCGCGCGTGGTCTGGCTCAGCGGCGGCAGTACGCAAGGAAATCCGTGCAAGGCCCGATCGCATCATGGCTTCCTGGGCCTGGATGGGCGCGTGGTCGGGCTGGCGGCGGGATTTCGGTAGCCGCAGGCATTCGCATGCAAGCGGGCTGCGGCATCGTCAAGAATGGTCGAAACAGGGCGTTTCGGTCATGCGGCGCGGGTCGAGGTAGCCGAAGAATCTGTTTGGTCAGCAGCTTCGATGGCCTGGACCAGGCCGACTAGCTCGGGGGTGATGCAGATACGATTGCGGCCATCGCGCTTCGCGCCGTACAGGGCTTGATCGGCAAGACTGATCAAGTCGTCACGATCGACGGCGTGCAACGGATATGCGGCAAGGCCGATCGAGATCGTCAACGGCGGAAGGATCTGGCCATTATGCTCGATGGCTGTTGATTTGATTATTTTTCGCAAGGCTTCGAGACGTTGAAGGGCGGCAGCGGCGGACATGTCCGGCACGACGATGATGAATTCTTCACCGCCGTAACGGCCGACAATATCCTCGGCGCGCTTCCATTCACGCAGAACCATTCCAAACCTGGCAAGGACCGCATCGCCGGCGGCGTGGCCATAGGTATCGTTGAATTGTTTGAAGTGATCCATGTCCAGCATGGCGACCGTCAGGGTTTGACCGCGAGTGGAGGTACGATGCAGCTCATGCTGGAGCGTCTCGAGCAGGTAGCGGCGATTATAGAGACCGGTCAATTGATCGCGGATCGCCTGATATCGCAGTGTTTCGCGCAGGCGCAGATTGGAAATGGCGAGCGAAAGGCTTTCGGCCACGGCGGCGTAAAAGGTTTCGCGATCGCTCGATCGGCGATCGCCAAGATTTTGTCCTTCGTCAATATCGTCCGGAATATGAAGACAGAGCGTTCCAAGTGTTTCGCCATGCGCCGATAATGGCAGGCAGATATGGTGGAAATTCTCGGCCTCGGACAAATGGCGGCAAGATGCGATGACGTCGGCGCCGCCGGTCTTATGGGGCTTGCCGCGGCGGACGGCCCAGCATTCGTCCGGCATGTGGCAGGGCTCCAGGTCAAAAGATTGCCCCCAGGAAACCTTTTTCTCCAGGAGGTTTTGCGAGGCCTTCATGAGAAAGAGCGTGCCTGAAATTCCAGGAAATATGGATTGCCATTGAGATCCGGCAAAACTCAGCGCCTCATCCAGGTCGTGGCAGGCTTGAAAGAAGTTCACCATTTCGCTGAGCCGGGCCATCTCGGTGCGGCGCGTATTTAGCCGTGCGACCGTCTGCTTGAGCTCTTGGTTGGTGGCGGCGATCTCATGCGTCCGGTCGTCGATACGATGCTCAAGCTCTTGTTTCGCCCTCAGCAGTTGCTTCTGGGCGGTAGTCAATTGGCGGTTCTTGATCAGTATCGTTTTCAGAACGAAGAAATACAGGAATGGAAAAACGATAATGACCAATACCGATGAATCGACGGTATTGGCGATCAACTCGCTTTGAATGTTGAGGTAATCCAAGGCAACCATGATGGCGAATTCGCCGCAGAAGATTGCGACGGACAGCAACATCAA
>JAKAMD010000165.1 GCA_021823875.1 Pseudomonadota bacterium
ACCAGCACGCCGGATTGCGCACCCTTGCCGACCGACACCATCACCGACATCGGTGTCGCCAGCCCCAGCGCGCACGGGCAGGCGACGATCAGCACGGCAATCGCCGCCAGCAACGCGTAATCGAACGACTGCGCCACCGCGAACCACACGACAAAGGCCACCGCCGCCGCCAGCACGACGGCCGGCACGAACAAGGCTGAAACCGTATCGGCGAGGCTCTGCATCGGCGCCCGGCTGCGCTGGGCCTCGGTCACCAGCGCGATGATCTTGGACAGCATCGTATCGGCGCCGACCTTGGCGGCGCGGACGACCAGCGCCCCTTCGCCGTTCAGCGTGCCGCCCGTGACGGTATCGCCGACGGCCTTGCTCACGGGGATGGATTCACCGGTGATCATGGATTCGTCGACGGCGCTTTCGCCTTCGAGCACTTCGCCGTCCGTGGGCAGGGACTCGCCCGGCTTGACCACCATCTCGTCGCCGACCTGGATGTCGGACAGTGGCACATCCTCGACGCCCTGTGCCGTCCGGCGATGCACGGTTTTCGGCGAGAGGTCGAGCAAGGCCCGTACCGCCGCCCCGGTCGAGGCCCGGGCGCGAAGCTCGAGCACCTGTCCCAGCAGCACCAGCGCGACGATCACGGCCGCCGCCTCGAAATAGACCTGTGGCAGCCCGCCCGCGCCGCGATAGGCCGCCGGGATCGCCGCCGGATCGAGCAGGGCAAAGGCGCTATAGAAGAAGGCGACGGCCACGCCCATGCCGATCAGCGTGAACATGTTGGCATGTCCGCTGAGGGCGCCCTTCAGGCCGCGCACATAGAACGGCCATGCTGCCCACAGCACGACTGGCACGGACAGGACCGCTTCGATCCAGTCGCGGATCAGCGGCGGCACCAGGGTGTCGATCCGTCCGGTTTCGCCCAGCATGGCCAGAGCGAAGACGGGCGTTGCCAGTACCAGCGACACCGCGAAGCGCCGCAGCATGTCGCGGTATTCGCTCTGGTCGTGCGCCGCGGCCGGATCGAGCGGTTCCAGCGCCATGCCGCAGATCGGGCAATTACCCGGACCGACCTGCTTGATCTCGGGATGCATCGGGCAGGTGTAGATGATGCCGGATGTTGTAGGAGCCGGTGCACCGCCGTGGTGATGGTCATGGTGTTGCGCGGCGTCGTGTGCGGTGTGCAGATACTGCTCCGGGGCCGCCTCGAACTTCGCCTTGCATTTGGCGGAGCAGAAATAGATGTCGGTTCCCTGGTGACGGAGCCAGTTGCCTTTGCTCTTGGCGACAGCCGGATCGACGCTCATCCCGCAGACGGGATCGTGGGTGTCACTTTCCTGGACGATCTGTATACCCATAGGGGGTATATAACAGATGGGCCGCTCGCGAACAAGCGCGCCAGGGGACGCGCTTGACTTGCCGCTTTGGCGGCTTATCCTGAATATACCCCCCAAGGGTATTTAGGCATGGCGCTGGGTCGTCCGTTCCTACGGACCGGCTGCAACTGAAAATCAGGAGGTAGAAATCGTGAAACTGAGCATCGAAGGCATGACTTGCGGCCATTGCGTCAAGAGCGTGACGGCGGCGCTTGCGAAGGTACCCGGCGTCGAAAAGGTCATCGAGGTCAGCCTGGAGCGGAAACAGGCCGAGGTCAGCGGCAACCCGCAGCCCGCGCAGTTGATCCACGCCGTTCAGGACGCGGGATTTGAGGCCCGCATGCTGTGACAGGCGCCTCATAACGCAAGAGACAGCGACATGACTGCGAGCCTGGATCTGAAGGTCGACGGCATGAGCTGCGCCAGTTGCGTCGGCCGTGTCGAACGAGCGATCCGCCGTCTGCCCGGCGTGGTCGAGGCCAGCGTCAATCTGGCGACTGCCAATGCACATGTCTCCTATCGCTCCGAGGCGCTGTCTCCTGCCGACATCGCGCAGGCGGTGATCGCGGCTGGCTATGAGGCCCGCGAAGCCGCCGGCGAGAAGACAGATGGTGCAGAGGCCGAACAGGATCGCGAAAGAAACGCGCTCGGCCACGACCTGATCGTTGCCGCCGCCTTCACCTTGCCGCTCGCCGTTCTCGCTTGGCTGCCGTATGTGCCCGCCGTCCGCGCAGCCATGCTCGGCCTTCTTCCGGCAAGCGGCTGGATCTGGCTGCAGATGCTGCTGGCCTCACCCGTGCAGTTCTATGCCGGCCGGCGCTTCTACAAGGGCGGCGCTGCCGAGTTGCGCCATCTGAATCCCGGCATGAGCAGCCTGGTGATGCTCGGCAGCAGCGCTGCCTATCTCTATTCCCTTCTGGCCCTGGCGGTGCCGGCGATTTTTCCGGCGGGAACCGCGCACAGCTATTTCGATGCCGCTGGCGTGATCGTCACGCTGATCCTGCTCGGCCGTTATCTGGAAGCCCTGGCCAAGGGGCGCACCTCCCAAGCCATCCGCAAGCTGCTGACGATGCAGGCCAAGACGGCCCGCGTGCTGCGGCAAGGTGTCGAAACCGAGATCCCCATCGAGGCCGTGGTGGTGGATGACCTCATCCGGGTTCGTCCTGGCGAGCGCATTCCCGTGGACGGCCTGATCGTGGACGGTGCCAGTTATGTCGACGAGTCGATGATCACCGGTGAGCCGGTGCCGGCCGAAAAGCGCGCCGGCAGCGAGGTCGTCGGCGGGACGATCAACAAGACGGGCTCCTTTGTCTTTCGCACGACGCGGGTCGGCGCCGATACCGTGTTGAGCCGGATCGTCAAGCTGGTGGAGGAAGCCCAGTCGTCCAAGCCGCCGATCCAGCGGCTGGCCGACAAGGTGGCCGGCGTATTCGTGCCGGCGGTGATGGCCGCGGCCGCCGTGACCTTTGCGCTCTGGCTGATCTTCGGCCCGGCGCCCGCGTTGAGTTTCGGATTCGTCACCGCCGTATCCGTGCTGCTGATCGCCTGCCCCTGCGCCATGGGTCTGGCCACCCCGGCGGCCATCATGGTGGCGACCGGAAAAGGTGCAGAGATGGGCATTCTGTTCCGCAAGGGCACGGCGCTGGAAACGCTCGGCCGCATCGATACCGTGGTGCTGGACAAGACCGGCACGCTGACCAAAGGCCGGCCCGAACTGACCGACTTTGTTCTCACGCGGGAAGAACCTCAGAATGACAGTGCCGTGCTCCGCCTTGTCGCCGCGGTCGAAGCGCACAGCGAGCATCCGGTGGCCGTTGCCATTGTGGGCGCCGCGCAGGATCGTGGATTAGTCCTGCCGCCCGTTGAGGATTTCCTGGCCGAACCCGGCATGGGTGTGCGGGGCACGGTGGACAAGCACGTGGTGCACATCGGCGCCGACCGCTATCTGCGCCAGCTCAATATCGATCTGGGCGACGCGGCCGATAAGGGGGCGCAATTCGCCGCCGTCGCGAAAACGCCGCTCTACGCCGCCGTCGACTGGCAACTTGCCGCGGTCATCGGTGTTGCGGATCCGTTGAAGGAAGGCAGCGCCGAGACGGTTGCCGCCCTCCATGGCCTGGGTCTCAAGGTCGCTATGGTCACCGGCGACAACGCGCGCACCGCGCACGCCATTGCGGCCCAGGTCGGGATCGACGACGTGCTGGCGGAGGTGCTGCCGGACCGCAAGGCCGAAGCCGTCAAGACACTGCAGTCCGGCAGGCGGCGTGTGGCTTTCGTCGGCGACGGGATCAACGATGCGCCGGCCCTGGCGCAGGCCAATGTCGGCATCGCCATCGGCACGGGCACGGATATCGCCATCGAAGCCGGCGACGTAATCCTGATGTCCGGCGACTTGCGCGGTATCGTCAACGCGCTGGCGCTCTCGCGGCAGACGTTGCGCACGATCATCTACAATTTCGTCTGGGCTTACGGCTACAACATCGCGCTGATCCCGATCGCGGCCGGGGCGCTTTATCCGTCGCTGCGCCTGCTGCTCAATCCGATGCTGGCAGCGGCGGCGATGAGCGTTTCGAGTCTCTTCGTCCTGACCAATTCGCTCAGGCTGGGCCGGTTCCGCCCCGGTCTGGCCGGCGATGGCAATGAGGCGGTGGCGGTGGAGCAACGGCAGCAGCCTCAACGCCTGGCCGCCGAATAACGAATGAAGGGCGAACTGGGGCAGGGGACGGGCGCACGCCTATTCGAAGCACTACGCGCGATCTGCGCCGGGATCGACGCCATCCGTTCAGGCGTCGAGCCGGTAGCCCACGCCGCGCACGGTGGTGATGCGGCCGTGGAGGCGCGCGCGCAGCTTCCGCCGCAGGCGCGAGATATGAACCTCCAGCGCATTGTCCTCGGCCTGTGTACCGCCCGACCACAACCGCTCCATCAGTTCGCTGCGGGTCAGCGTCGAACCGTGATGTCGCACGAACAGCGCCAGCAATTCGAACTCCTTCTGCGACAATGTCAGTTCCCCAGCCCCGTCGCGAATGCGCCGGTGCTGCATGTCAACCCGGAGGCCGCCGGCGGTGAGCACATCGTCATCCGGCTCCCGGCGCAGCCGCATCAACGCGGACACGCGCGCGACCAGCACCCGGCTGGAGAGGTCGAGCGGAAGATAATCTGTCGCGCCGAGCGCCAGCGCCCGCATGCGCGCGTCAACCGAGAAATCGCCGAGCGCCAACACGATCGCTGCCGGCGCCGCCTCGCGCGCAAAGGTGATCTCGCCTTCGAGCTTGTCCTCGACCGATGCTGTGCAGATCACCACCAAGTCCGTCTCGGCGAGTGGTTCTTCATCGGCCAGTGCAAGCGAAGTCATGCTGCGCGACTGCCAGCCGCATTCACGGAAAATTCGGGCAAATCGTTGCAATACGGCATCGTCGTCGCCGATCAGCACACACCACATGGAGATTATCTCCCGCGAGGGTCCGCCTGGGGCGTATGCCGCTGGCGTCTGGGCGGCGCGCCCGACAGCACATAGCCGTCCGGCCTAATTGTGTGGAGTAGCGGCGCTTGTCGCGCTTTGCCGATGGCACAGCGCAAATTGTGAATTTGCACCGCGATCCGCACGCCAGAAAACGTCCGTCGTGGCCAGAACGCGTGGTGCAGTTCTTCGCCCGACACGGGGCGGCCCGCGCGCTCTGCCAGGTATATCAGCAGATCGAATTCCCGCGGACGCAGGCTGAGCGGCACGCCCGCCCGGCTGGCGCGCCGCGCCACGGGATCGATGCCGAGATCGCTGATCCGATAATGTCGCGGGAATCCCTCCGCGATATCGATCAGCGCGCGCAGCCGCGCCAGCATCTCCGCGAACGGTATCGCCGGCGGAACGCAGAGCGACGCGCCAGCATCCAGAAGGCGCACTTCATCATCTTCCGTCGAATCCACAACGCAGATCAGCGGCGCTTTTTCCGCGATGGCAGCGCGAGCATCCTGCTGCAGGTAACGCTGCAACAACTCAGGCAAGTCCGAAAACAGAATCCTGGCATCGTAGCGGCGCATCGCCGCCATCGCCTGCGCATGGCGAACGCCCAGCGCTGAATCAATGCGGAACCCTTCGGCCGCGAAGCCGCGCCGCAACGCTCGCGAGGTTCGCGCTCCCAATTCGACGAACAGCAAACAGCGCGACATCGCCAGCCCCCGACCGCTGTAACAAAAATGTCTGAAAATATTCAAGGAAATCAGACACACAGCTAATGATATGCCGCGACTGCACAATCTCGTTCAATTTAAATTTTGGCCAGCCTTCCGTCAGGCAGCATGCACGACGCATCGCTAGGTTCCCGCGCGAATTCCAACCACAACCATTCGCGAGGGGCGTGAAGACAATGGCCACGGTCAAGCACGGCATCAGGCGGATTCTTAAAACGACACTTTATTTGGGGGTATGCGCGACAGCACTCGTCTCGGCACCGGCGCTGGCGCAGACTTCACCGATCGAGACGATCACGATCACCGGCAGTCGCGTCACCAACCCGGCCTTGGCCGCAGCTCCGACCTCGACACCGCTCGACGCCATTCAGCCGACCTCGCTGATCTCACAGGATTTCATCAATCGCAACCTGCCTCAGACCGGCAATTACGACGAAGCCATCAAGTATTCGCCGAGCGTGTTCGACACCGCACCGAACGGCCCCGGCCTTGCCGAGAGCCAGAACATCACCATTCGTGGCTTCCAGGACGGCCAGTTCAATGTGACCTACGATGGTATTCCATGGGGCGATGCCAACGATTTCACGCATCACACCACGTCATTTTTCGTGTCACATGACTTTGGCGCCATCAGCATCGATCGCGGCCCCGGCACGGCGGCGACGATCGGTGAAGCGAACTTCGGTGGCACGGTTTCGATACTCTCGAAGGCGCCCACCGATGCGTTCAGCGTAACGCCCTATGTCAGCTACGGCAGCTTCGACACGCTGGTCTATGGTGCCGAGCTCAACAGCGGCGAGATCGACAGCACCGGCGGCAGCCGCATCCTGCTCAATGCCGAGGGGCTCAAGAGCGACGGCTATCTGACCAATGAAAAACAAGCTCGCCAAAACCTCTTCCTCAAGATCGTCCAGCCGCTGGGCGGCCATACGACGCTGGCGATCGCCGCCTCGCTCAATCATGTGCACCAGAACATTTCGCTGGGCGCTACGGCGGCGCAGATCGCCCAATTCGGTCCCAATTTCGGCCTGTCGACGAATCCGACCAACCAGAACTATTACGGCTACAACTACGACCGCATCACCACCGATTTCGAATACGCCGACCTTGCCTCGCAGTTCGGTGACGGCTGGTCGCTGGATATGAAAGTCTACACCTACGCCTATTATCACCGCGGCTTTAACGGTTTTGACCCGAACGGCTTTATCGGTACCAACCCCAATAGCGGTTTCCCCAACGGCACCTGCGTCGGCACCGGTCCGGGCACGCCAGGCACGGACTGCAACCCCGCCACCGGCACCGGCGGAATCGGCGGCACATATTATCCCAATGACGTGCCCGGACAGCAGCTGCAGATGGACTACCGCTCCGTCGGCACCATCTTCCGCTTGACCAAGGAATTCTCCTTCGGCGACATCAAGACCGGCATCTGGTTTGACCACCAGTTCAATGCGCGCTCGCTCTATGAGATCGACATGACGATGGGGCCGGAGAACGGCGTGCGTAACATCGATCCCAATACGGGCGCACAATATAACGTCTCGAACGGTCTCGGGGGCTACATCACGCTGAACGGCATCGACCGGCTCCTGACCCAGAACCTGATCACCTTCCAGCCCTACTTGCAATTCGACTGGAAGCCGATCGAAGGCCTTACGCTCTCGCCGGGCCTGCGCTATTCCTATTTCGACCGCAGCGTCAATGCGCCGGTCAATGTGAAAACCGGCAACCCGCAGGTCTACGACAACACCTTCGATTCGGTGTTGCCCTCGATCTCGGCCAACTACCTCATCCAGCCCAATTGGGCCGTCTACGGCCAGATCGCTAAGGGCTTCCTGGCGCCGAACGAAAACTATTTCGATCACAAAACGCCGAACAAGACCAATTATGCGCCCGATACGACGTGGAACTATCAGATCGGTACGTCGCTGCATCTGCCCAATCTCGTCGCGGCGGCCGACGCCTATTACATCGACTTCTCCAAC
>JAKAMD010000166.1 GCA_021823875.1 Pseudomonadota bacterium
CGTGAACGCCCGCGCCTCCACCTCGCCGAGCACCGCCGCGCGCAACGGATGCGGGGTGAGCCGCGTGCCGCCTTCAATGGAGACTTCCGCTGTCATGGGTCCTCGGGTGGCACGCGCCCAAGGCTTTGGCAAGATGCCCGACCGCATAGCGCGCGTGCTGTCTGGCGCAAAAGTTGCTTGGCCTTGGCTTGCCAACGAGGATCAAACGACAAGGAGCCCGCCATGACAAGGCAGGATCTCACCGAAAAGCTGCTCGACATCAAGCGCGAGAAGGGGTGGAGCTGGAAATACATCTGCGAGACGATCGGCGGCATGTCGCCGCTCCTGATCACCGGCGCCATCCTGGGCCAGATGAAGCTGACGAAGCCGCAATGCGCCAAGGCGGCCGAACTGTTCGGGCTCTCAAAGAGCGAACAGGCGCTGCTCAACGAGGTCCCCCTGCGCGGCACGCCGATGCCGCCGACCGATCCGCTGATTTATCGTTTCTATGAGCTGATCATGATCAACGGCCCGGCACTCAAGGCGCTGATCGAGGAGGAATTCGGCGACGGCATCATGTCGGCCATCGATTTCGACATGGAGATCGCGCGTAAGCCCGACCCCAAAGGCGACCGCGTCAGCCTCAACATGAGCGGCAAGTTCCTGGCCTACAAATATTACGGCGCCACTGGCAATGCGCTGGCATTGGGGTTGAAGGAGGAGTGAGCATTCACGAATGCGGCGGCCGTCTTGCACGCCGCCCGAGCATTCTCGGTCATGCGCGGGCTTGACCCGCGCATCCACGATGCGCTTCAGCCCGTGCGGGCCTTACGTAAGGCTTCGTTTATGAAGCTGCTCCATGGATGGCCGGGTCAAGCCCGGCCATGACCGTTGTGGGGCCCCGTTTTACTCTGCCGTCTTCTTGCGCGTGCGTGGTGCAGACGGCTTCTTCGCCGGCGCTGGCGCTGCTGCCGCAATGCCGGCGGTATCGGCGAGGATGTGGTGGCCGATCTCCGCAATATAATTGGTGCCGGTGAGCGCCATGGCAACGTCGAGCTCCTTCTCCAGGAACTCGATCGCCTTGGCGACGCCCACTTTGCCCATGGCGCCGAGCCCATAGACATAGGCGCGGCCGATCATGCAGGCGCGCGCGCCCAGCGCCAGCGCGCGCAAGATGTCGGCGCCGGTGCGGATGCCGCCGTCGAACAGCACCTCGACGTCGTTACCGACCGCGTCGGCCACTTTTGGCAGCGCCGAGATCGAGGACGGCGCGCCGTCGAGCTGACGGCCGCCATGGTTCGACACCACGATGGCGTCGGCGCCGAGCTTGGCCGCGGTCTTGGCGTCTTCGGGATCGAGGATGCCCTTGATCACCAGCTTGCCCGGCCAGATCTTCTTGATCCACTCGACGTCCTTCCAGGAGAGCGCCGGATCGAACTGCTGTGCGGTCCACTGCGCGAGCTGGTTGACGTTCTCCATGCCCTTCACATGGCCAGCCAGATTGCCGAAGGTCTTGCGCTTGCCCTTCAGGATGCTGAAGGCCCAGGCCGGCTTGCTGGCGATATCGATGATGTTGCGGATGCGGATTTCCGGCGGCACCGTCATGCCGTTCCTGATGTCGCGGTGGCGCTGGCCGAGCACCTGCAGGTCGACCGTGAGCACCAGCGTATTGCAGCGGGCCGCCAGCGCGCGTTCCAGGATGTCTTTGGAGAAACTGCGATCCTTGATCACATAGAGCTGGAACCAGAACGGCGTGCGCGTTTCCGCCGCCACGTCCTCGATCGAGCAGATCGACATGGTGGACAGCGTGTAGGGAATGCCGGCTTCCTCAGCGGCCTGGGCGGCGAGGATTTCGCCGTCGCCGTGCTGCATGCCGGTCAGCCCGACCGGCGCCAGGATCAGCGGGGCCGCCACCTTCTGTCCCATGATGGTGGTCGCCAGGCTGCGGGTCGAGACGTCGACCAGCACGCGCTGGCGTAGTTTGATCGCTTCGAGGTCGCTCCGGTTGGCGCGCAGCGTTTCCTCCTGATAGGAGCCGCTATCGGCATAATCGAAGAAGGCGCGGGGGACGCGGCGCCGCGCCAGCGCGCGCAGGTCAGCAATGCAGGTCACGGTCGTCATGGGCGAGATTCCGGGCTGGGCAGGACGGTTAACCCGGTAGCACAGGGGGCGCGGCCGCGAAATGGTAGGTTTTACATAGGCCCGGTCGGGGTGGCCGGGCCGCTAAGCCGTCCGTTAACGCCGATCGGTAATGATTACTCACAATATTTGAAGTCAAAAGACCGGCCGGGCCGTACTATACCCGGTCTGCGGGCCGCCGCATGCCAGGCATGCAGACCCGCCAAAAACGCAGCCGGAAGAATGTGTTAAGGCGGCTGCCGGGTTGAGGGGTATCCTATGGTTCGACGTTATTTTGGCACCGACGGCATCCGCGGCCGGGCCAATCGGGTGATCACACCGGAACTGGCGCTCAAGGTTGGGCAGGCCGCTGGCCTGGTCTTCCGCAACGGCGAGCACCGCCATCGCGTGCTGATCGGCAAGGATACACGCCTGTCCGGCTACATGATCGAGAACGCCCTGGTTGCCGGCTTCACCTCGGTTGGCATGGACGTCCTGCTCACCGGTCCGATCCCGACCCCGGCGGTCGGCATGCTGACGCGCTCCATGCGCGCCGATCTCGGCGTCATGATCTCGGCCTCGCACAATCCGTTCGACGACAACGGCATCAAGCTGTTCGGGCCGGACGGCTTCAAGCTGTCCGACGAGGTCGAGCTGAAGATCGAGAAGCTCATGGATTCGGACATGAGCAAGCGGCTCGCTCAGGCCCGCGATCTCGGTCGCGCCAAGCGCATCGACGGCGTGCAGGACCGCTACATCGAATTCGCCAAATTGACGCTGCCGCGCGCGCTCAGCCTGGAAGGCCTGCGCGTGGTGATCGATTGCGCCCACGGCGCCGCCTACCGCGTGGCGCCCGGCGCGCTATGGGAAATGGGCGCCGATGTGATTTCCATCGGCGTCGAGCCCGACGGCCTGAATATCAACAAGGACTGCGGCTCGACCGATCTCGCCGCGCTCTGCGCCAAGGTGCGCGAGATGCGCGCCGACATCGGCATCGCGCTCGACGGCGATGCCGACCGTGTGATGATCGTGGACGAGCGCGGCCACGAGGTGGACGGCGATCAGGTGCTCGCGGTGATCGCCGAAAGCTGGAAGGAAGACGGCCGCCTGCAGCGCCCCGGCGTGGTGGCGACGGTCATGTCCAATCTCGGTCTCGAGCGCCATCTTGCGGGTCTCGGCATCGAACTGGTGCGCACGCCGGTCGGCGACCGCTATGTGCTCGAGCACATGCGCAACCACGGCTACAATATCGGCGGCGAACCGTCCGGCCATATCATCTTGTCCGACTACACCACCACGGGCGACGGTTTCGTCGCCGCCTTGCAAGTGCTGGCCGTGGTCAAGCGCATGAACCGGCCGGTGTCGGAAGTCTGTCACCGCTTCGAGCCATTGCCGCAGGTGCTCAAGAACGTGCGCTACAAGAGCGGCAAGCCGCTGGACAATGCCAACGTGCGCTCGGCCATCGCCAGCGCCGAAAAGAAACTCGGGCTGGGTGGCCGGTTGATCGTGCGTCCGTCTGGAACCGAGCCGGTGATCCGCGTGATGGGCGAGGGCGACGATAAAGTCCTCGTCGAAGCCGCCGTCGATGACGTGATCGATGCATTAACGGAGGTTGCGGCTTGAAAGCCGATCGTGGGTAGCGGCTAGGCACCCAATTTGGGTGTCTGTCGCAGCGTCCGTGTTTACGTTGATGCGACGGAAAGCCGTTCAGGCGGATAGGTGGTATGCGTGTCATTTCGCAACTTGCGTCGATTCGAGCATTGAGCGAAACTGTGCGCGCTCTGTAACCGACGCGATCATGCAGCACCGCCATGCGAACCACCATTTCCGGCGACGACCAAACTCTTCCTCCCCACGACGAGCAGCCTGCGCGCGATCTGAACGGTCACGCCGTCGCCGAATCTCTGTCCGCAGCTGGCGGTCCGGACGATCCGATCATGCGGGATGCGTTGCGTCTGATGGAGGCCTTTCTGGCGATCGAGGATGCCGCCGCGCGCACCGCGCTGATCACGCTGGCCGAAAGTGTGGTCAGCTACGATTGGCTGCGTAAGGCGAAAGGCCGCCGCTGACCGCGGTCGACTGCTCTTTTATTGATTGGGTTTGGCAGCTCTCCACGCGCGGCGATTACGGCTTCGCGGACCGGGCTTCGTTTACCTTTCGTTAAATGAATGATTCTCGTCGTTGCGGCTCGCCACCGGCGCGCCGCGTCCCGCCGAGCATTAATAAATACCGTTAAAAAACAGGGTTAAGGAGCACTTAAGGTTTTGCTGCCATCGTTCCCGTAACTTCTTACCGCGCGGTGTGCGCACGGATTCGACAGGGGACGAAAGCAATGCTTGTTTCGCGTTTTGCCACTGCGGCTTTGCTGGCCCTAATGACGCTTCTTGGCGTCAGCGCCGCCTCGGCCGCCGACTATGTGCCGCCTCCGCCGCCTCCGGTCATGGTGCAACCGCCGCCGCAGGAATGCTGCAGCAACTGGTATCTGCGCGGCGACATTGGCATCAGCAGCCAAAGCGTCGGCAGTCTCCACAACGACAATTACGGCCGCTACACGTCCGTCAACAATAGCTACAAAGATTTTGACAGCGCGCCGTTCTACGCACTCGGCATCGGCTACGAGTTCAATAATTGGCTGCGCTTTGATGTCACCGGCGAATACCGTGCGAGTGCCAATTTCAAAGGCGAAGACATCGCCTGTGTCGCCACCCAGAGTCCGACATGCCAACCTGACGTTTATACCGGCAGCAAATCGGAATGGACGTTCCTTGCCAATGCCTATATCGATCTTGGTACTTGGAACTGCTTCACGCCGTTTGTGGGCGCCGGCATCGGCATGAGCCGCAACACGATCGTCAACTTCATGGACGTGAATCCGATCCCCAATGCCGTTGCCACCAGCACCTCAAACAGCAAGTGGAGCTTCGCGTGGGCGCTTTATGCGGGTGTCGGCTACAAGGTCACCGACAATCTGACTGTCGAGCTCGCCTATCGTTATCTCGATCTCGGTGATGCGGCGACCAGCGCGATGGTTGGCTTCGACGGCACCCCCGATACGCCGTTTCAATTCAATCACCTGACCTCGCAAGACATCAAACTCGGCCTTCGTTTCAAGTGCTGCGATCTAGCCGGGCTTGCGTCGTCGACGCCCGCTTTCGCGCCGCCGCCGGTTTACGCGCCGCCGCCCGCTTATACGCCGCCGCCGGTCTATCAGCAGGCCCCGGCCTATCAGCCACCGCCGGCCTATCAGCCGCCGCTGCAGAGCCGAGGTTGATGACGAGAACACGCGCGCCGGTTTGGTTAACCGGCGCGCGAACATGGTGAAAATTCATAGTTAAGCGCCGCTTAACCATCCTGCGGCAATGTTACGCAGTCAGTGTTTGGTAGCGAAGGATGAGTAGTCATGCGTTGCCTCGGGAAGTTCTGTGTGGTCGGTTTATTGGCGGCGCAGGCGTCGGCCGCCGTCGCCGCGGATATGGACGACAACGTCCTGCGCGGCTCGTTCTCGCCCGAAGTTCAAGGCAATTACGTGCGCTGGGACGGCTTCACGTTCGGCGGGACGGTCGGCTACAGCAACTTGAGTACGGATTCAGGCTCTGCCGCCGGTCCGCTGATTGCCTATATCCTGCGCAACTCCACACTTGAGAACGAGTTTCAGCCCTCGAGCTGGACAGTCATGCCGAAGTCGGTCACCAACTCTATGCAGTATGGTGGCTTTGTCGGCTACAATTGGCAAATGGAGCAGCTCGTCTTCGGCGTTGACCTTGGCTACAATCATCCGTCGTCGCTTAATTCCCAAAGCTCCGATTTACTTACCCGCCGTGTCGTTACCAGCGACAACATCACGCACGACGTGACGCTGAATGCAGCATCATCGTTCAAGCTCGTCGACTATGCGACGGTGAGGGGACGCGTCGGTTACGCCTTCGATTACTTCCAGCCTTACGCCATGATCGGCGCCGCGGTTGGGCGCTTCAATTATTCCACCAGCGCTTCCGTGATCGACGTGCAGTCGCTCAACAACGTCTACCAGGGAACCTTTGCGCAATCGAGCAGCGACGGCCGAGACAACGTCTTCATGGGCGGCTTGCTGGTCGGTGTCGGCTTGGATTACGCCGTGCTGCCGAACGTGTTCCTGCGTGCGGAGTGGGAATACATTGCCTGGGGTAGCGTGAACGGCATCAAGTCTGCGCTCAATACCGGGCGTGCCGGTATCGGCGTCCGCTTCTGACGGTAGGTCCTTCGCGGCCTTTCGTTTTCCACGTTCTCGCCCATTGGCCGCGCCGCTTGCCTTGTCGCTTACCTTGGCGGCAGGCGCGGGAGCTTTCCATTGAATGATCATTTCGTGAGTTGACCGTTGGCCCGCGTTGGCCTATGCCCGCCAGTGGGACACCCCTCCCCAACGAGGGGCGCCTATCTGAAAGGGTAGATACATGACAGAGACGAAGCCCGGCGTGCGGCCGGTCATCCCGCACTTTTCGTCCGGCCCCTGCGCCAAGCGCCCCGGCTGGAACCTGCAAGCCCTCACCGACGCCAGCTTAGGACGTTCCCACCGCGCCAAGATTGGCAAGGCGAAGCTCAAACGCGCCATCGATCTGACCCGCGAAGTGCTGGAAATTCCGGCCGATTACCGCATCGGCATCGTGCCGGCCTCTGATACCGGCGCCGTGGAAATGGCGCTGTGGTCGCTGCTCGGCGCCCGCCCGGTCACCATGCTGGCCTGGGAAAGCTTTGGCGAAGGCTGGGTCACCGACGTCGAGAAGCAGCTCAAGCTGAAAGACGTCACGGTGCTGAAGGCGCATTACGGCGACTTGCCCGATCTTACCAAGGTCGATTTTGCGACCGACGTGGTGTTCACCTGGAATGGCACCACCTCCGGCGTGCGCGTGCCGAACGCCAACTGGATCGCCGCTAACCGCCAGGGCCTCACCATATGCGATGCCACCTCGGCCGCCTTCGCGCAGAAGCTCGATTGGGCGAAGCTCGATGTGGCCACCTTCTCCTGGCAGAAGGCGCTCGGCGGCGAGGCCGCGCATGGCATGCTGGTGCTCAGCCCGCGTGCGGTCGAACGGCTGGAAACCTACAAGCCGGCCTGGCCGTTGCCCAAGATCTTCCGCATGACCAAGGGCGGCAAGCTCAACGAAGGCATCTTCGTGGGCGAGACCATCAACACGCCGTCCATGCTGTGCGTGGAGGATTATCTCGACGCGCTCGACTGGGCGAAAGCGGCTGGCGGCCTCAAGGCCACGATCGCGCGCTCCGACGCCAACGCCAAGGTGCTGGCCGATTGGGTCGCGCGCACGCCCTGGATCGACCATCTCGCGCGCGTGCCGGCGACACGCTCCAACACCTCGGTCTGCCTGAACATCGTCGATCCCGCGGTGGCGCGGCTTTCGGCCGACGAGCAGGCCGCCTTCGCCAAGGCCGTCGCTGGTGCC
>JAKAMD010000167.1 GCA_021823875.1 Pseudomonadota bacterium
GGTCAATCAGCGTGAATTGAGCGACATCGCCGACACTATCATGGCGCCGCGGCTGTCAGAATTGAGCGGCGTCGGCCATGTCTCGGTGCAGGGCGGTCTCCGGCCGGCGATCCGCATCCAGGCCAACCTCGACCGGCTCGCCGCCTATGGCATCGGGTTGGAAGATCTGCGCACGGCCATCGTCGGCGCCAATGTGGCGGGGCCGAAAGGCGCGCTCGATGGCACCCACCAGTCCTACACCATCGCCGCCAACGACCAGATCGCTGACGCCGACGCCTACAAGTCGGTGGTGGTGGCCTATCGCAACAATGCGCCGGTGCTGTTGAACGACGTCGCCGACGTGGCCGACGGGCTGGAAAACTCAAAGGTCGGCGCCTGGTATCAGGGCAAGCCGGCCGTCGTCATCGACGTGCAGCGCCAGCCCGGCGCCAATGTGATCGAGACGGTCGAGCGGGTGCAAAAGGCGCTGCCGCGGCTGCGGGCCGCCATGCCGGCCGGCGCCAAACTCACCGTGGTCAACGACCGCACCACCACCATCCGCGCCTCGGTGCGCGACGTGCAGCTCACGCTGGTGCTGAGCGTCGCGCTGGTGGTGCTGGTGGTGCTGATCTTCCTGCGCACGGTGCGTGCCACCGTGATCGCCGGCGTGGCCCTGCCGCTGTCATTGATCGCCACCTTCGGGGTGATGTGGTTCTGCGGCTTCTCGCTCGACAACCTCTCGCTGATGGCGTTGACCATCGGTACCGGCTTCGTGGTCGACGATGCCATCGTGATGATCGAGAACATCGTGCGCCACATGGAGAACGGCGAAAAGCCATTGCAGGCGGCGCTCAAAGGTGCGGGCGAGATCGGCTTCACGGTTATCTCGCTGACCATGTCGCTGATCGCGGTGTTCATCCCGCTCTTGTTCATGACCGGGCTGGTCGGGCGCATGTTCCGCGAATTCGCGCTCACGCTCACCATCGCGGTGGTGGCCTCGGCGGTGGTTTCGCTGACGCTGACGCCGATGATGTGCGGCCGCCTGCTGCGCCACGGTCATGCCAGCCACGGCCGGCTGGCGCACAAATTCACGAGCCTGGTCGACCGCACGGTCGATCTCTACCACAACAGTCTGCAATGGGTGCTGCGCCACCAGTTCGCCACCCTGATGGTCACGCTCGGCACGCTCGCGCTCACCATGGTGCTCTATGTGGCGATGCCGAAGGGCTTTCTGCCCTTGCAGGACACCGGCCTGATCACCGCCGTGACGGAAGCCGGCCCCGACGTGTCCTTCGAGGAGATGGAGCGCCGCCAGCACGAGGTGGAGACCATCGTGCGCGCCGACCCGGATGTGATCGGCGTCGTTTCGGTAATCGGCGTCTCCCCGCTCAACGCCACGCCCAATGCCGGCCGGCTCGCCATCACGCTGAAGCCGCGCGACGAGCGTGACGACCTGGTCGGCACCATCATCGACCGGCTCAAGCGCAAAGTCGCCGGCCTTCCCGGCATGATGGTCTATTTCCAGGCCACCCAGGACATCCAGATTTCCACCCGCGTCAGCCGCGCCCAGTACCAATACACGCTGGTGTCGACCGACCGCGACGAGGTGCTCACCTGGGCCGAAAAGCTGACCCAGGCGCTGCGCCGATCGCCCGCGCTGCGCGACGTCGCCTCGGAGGCGCAAGAAGGCGGCCCGCGCCTCATCGTCGATGTCGACCGCGAGCAGGCCGGCCGCCTCGGCGTCTCCATGCAGAGCGTCACCGACACGCTCAACGACGCCTTCGGCCAGCGCCAGATCTCCACCATCTACGGCCAGGCCAACCAGTACCGCGTCATCCTGGAGGCGCAGCCGCGCTACCAACAGGACCCGTCGGCGCTGTCAAAAATCTACATCACCGGCGCGCGCACCTCGACCGGCACCACGTCGACCGTGGGCAATACCGCGACCGGCACGACCAGCACCAACACCACCGCCACGCCCAATACGGTAACCGGCTCCAACCAGGTGCCGCTCTCGGCCTTCGCGCGTTTCGTGCGCACCACGGCGCCGCTGGCGATCGCGCACCAGGAGCAGTTCCCCAGCGTCACCATCAGCTTCGACCTCGCGCCCGGCGCCGCCTTGAGCGACGCGGTCACCACCATCAGCCAGGCGGAACAGCAGATCGGCATGCCGGCGACCGTGACCGGCAGCTATTTCGGCGACGCCGCCGAATTTTCGAAGTCGCTTGCCAGCGAGCCCTGGCTGATCCTCGCCGCCGCGGTAACCATCTACATCGTGCTGGGCGTGCTCTATGAGAGCTTCATCCACCCGCTCACGATTCTCTCCACCTTGCCTTCGGCCGGCGTCGGCGCGCTGCTGGCGCTGTCGCTGTTCCATTACGACCTGTCGGTGATCGCGCTGATCGGCATCGTGCTGTTGATGGGCATCGTGAAGAAGAACGCCATTCTGATGATCGACTTCGCGATCGAGGCGGAACGCCATCAGGGCATGACGCCGGAGCGGTCGATCGTGCAGGCGGCCATGCTACGCTTCCGCCCGATCATGATGACCACGCTGGCCGCGCTGTTCGGCGCGCTGCCGTTGGCGCTGGAAGCCGGCACCGGCTCGGAACTGCGCAACCCGCTCGGCGTCACCATTGTCGGCGGCCTGCTGCTGTCCCAACTGCTCACGCTCTACACCACGCCGGTGATCTATCTCTACATGGAGCGGCTGCGCGCGCGGCTGACCGGGCGCGCGAGAATGCGGCCGCATCCGGCGGAGTAGCGCATGATCCCGAAAAGTGGGAACCGGTTTTCGGACAAGATCATGCGCAGAAAGAAACTGCCATGAATTTCTCCCGGCCCTTCATCCGGCGGCCGATCGGCACCACGCTGATGGCGATCGGGCTGTTCCTGGTGGGCGTGGTGGCCTATGCCTTCTTGCCGGTCGCGAGCCTGCCCAGCATCGAATTCCCCGTCGTCATGGTGAGCGCCAACCGCCCGGGCGCCGATCCGGCGATCATGGCGGCGACAGTGGCGGCCCCGCTCGAGCGGCGGCTTTCCGAGATTGCCGGCGTCAACGAACTGACCTCGGTGTCCTCGCTCGGCAATTCGCGCATCATCGTCCAGTTCGATCTCTCGCGTAGCGTCGAGGGCGCCGCGCGCGACGTGCAGGCCGCGCTCAATGCCGCGCTCAGCGATCTGCCGAGCGACATGCCGACGCTGCCGAGCTTCCGCAAGTTCAACCCGGCCTCCTCGCCGATCCTGATCCTGGCGCTCACCTCGGAAACCATGCCGGCCAGCGCGATCTATGACGCCGCCGACAGCGTATTGTCGCAGCGCTTGAGCCAGGTCGAAGGCGTGGCCGATGTCACCGTCGCCGGCTCCGAGCAGCCGGCGATCCGCGTGCGCGTCGATCCGGCACGGCTCGCCGCCATGGGCGTATCGCTGGAGGAGGTGCGCACCGCGATCTCCAATTCCAACGCTATGGGCCCGCTCGGCTCCTTCGACGGCAATAAGCGCACCACCACCATCGGCATCAACGACCAACTGCGCGACGCCGCCGATTACGACCCGGTGGTGGTGAAGACCGTCGACGGCACGGTGATTCGGCTGACCGACATCGCCAGCGTGCGCGCCAGCGTGCGCAACAGCCGTTCGGCCGGCTGGTACAACCACAAACCCTCGGTGCTGCTGGTCATCACCAAGCAGGCCGACGCCAACGTGCTCGACACCGTCGACCGCATCTACGATCTGCTGCCCAAGCTCAAGCAGTGGATACCCGCCGGCATCGACATTTCAGTGCTGGCCGACCGCACCCAGACCATCCGCGCCAGCGTGCACGACATGCAGCTCACGCTCGCGGCAACAATCGTGCTGGTGATGCTGGTGGTGGCGGTGTTCCTGCGCCGCACGGCGGCGACGCTCGCCGCCGGCGTGACGGTGCCGCTGGCGCTCGCCGGCACCTGCGCGGCCATGTGGGCGGCCGGCTTCTCGGTCAACAACCTGTCGCTGATGGCACTCGCCGTGTCGGTCGGTTTCGTGGTCGACGACGCCATCGTGATGATCGAGAACGTGTTCCGCAATCTGGAGAAAGGCTATTCGCCGCTGCGCGCCACTTTGCAGGGCGCGCGCCAGATCGGCTTCACCGTGATCTCGATCTCGGTCTCGCTGCTCGCCGCCTTCATCCCCTTGCTGTTCATGGGCAGCATCGTCGGCCGGCTGTTCCGCGAATTCTCGGTGACGCTCGCCTTCGCGATCGTGGTGTCGACCGTGGTGTCGCTGTCGGTGACGCCGATGATCTGCGGCTATTTCGTGCGCGAGGCGCCGAGTAAGACCGCCACCTGGCTCGACCGGCTGGTCGAGCGCGTGCTGTCGCGCACAATCCGCTTCTACGACCGCACGCTGCATTTCGCGCTCGACAACAGGCCGCTGATGCTGATCGTGTTCGTGGCGACCATCGCGCTCACCGTCGGGTTGTTCATCAAAGTGCCGAAAGGCTTCTTCCCGCAGGACGACACCGGGCTGATCTTTGGCGGCACCGAGGCCTCCACCGACATCTCCTTCGACGCCATGAAGGCCTTGCAAGAAAAGGCCATGGACATAGTGCTGGCCGATCCGGCGGTGGCAGGCGTCGGCTCCTCGATCGGCGCCAGTCCTTTCAACGCCTCGGTCAACCGCGGCCGCCTGTTCATCAGCCTCAAGCCGCTTGATCAGCGCGGCAATATCAGCACCCAGCGGGTGGTGGCACGGCTGCGCGCCAAGCTCAACCACATCCCCGGCATGCGCGTCTTCATGGTGCCGGCGCAGGACCTGCACTACGGCGGCCGGCAGAGCGACTCGCAATACCAGTTCACCCTATGGGGGGCCGACATCGAGGCGCTGCAACAATGGGTGCCCAAGGTGCTGGAACGGGTGAAGCAGATTCCCGGCCTCACCGACGTCACCACCGACCGCGAACAGGGCGGCCTGCAGGCGAGCGTCGTGATCGACCGCACCGCGGCGGCGCGCCTCGGCGTGCGCATGACCGACATCGACAATGCGCTCAACGATGCCTTCTCGCAGCGGCAGATTTCCACCATCTACAGCGCGCGCAACCAGTACAAGGTGATTCTTGAGGTCACCCGCAAGAACCAGCGCGATCCCAACGATATGTCGCAGATTTACGTGTCAGGCAGTGGCGGCACGCAGGTGCCGCTGTCGGCGGTGGCGCATGTCGAGCGCACCATCGCGCCGCTGGTGGTCAACCACCAGGGCCAGTTCCCGTCGGTGACCATCACCTACAATCTCACGCCCGGCACACCGCTGGAGGCCGCCACCATGACGATCCAGCAAGCGGTGGCCGAGATGCACCTGCCCGATTCGATCCGCACCGACTTCGCCGGCGACGTGCGCGCCTTCCGCCAGAGCATGGGCGCACAGCCGATTCTGGTCGCGGCGGCGCTGATCGCGGTCTATATCGTGCTTGGCGTATTGTACGAGAGCCTGGCGCATCCGCTCACCATCATCTCGACGTTGCCCTCCGCCGGCCTCGGCGCGCTGCTCGCGCTCATGGTCTCAGGCACCGAGCTGACGGTGATCGCCTTCATCGGCATCATCCTGCTGATCGGCATCGTCAAGAAGAACGGCATCATGATGGTGGACTTCGCGCTCGACGGCGAGCGCCGGCGCGGCCTGCCGCCCAAGCAGGCGATCCACGAAGCCTGCCTCGAACGCTTCCGCCCGATCCTGATGACCACGCTTGCCGCCATGCTGGGCGCGCTGCCGCTGGTAATCGCCAGCGGTCCCGGCTCCGAGCTGCGCCGCCCACTCGGCATCACCATCATCGGTGGCTTGCTGGTGTCGCAGGTGCTGACGCTCTACACCACGCCGGTGATCTACCTGATGCTCGACCGGCTGCACCGCAAACTCGGCGGCGCACATTTCACTTTCATCAAGCGCAGGCCGCTCGCGGAGCCGGCGGGGTAAGCTCAGACTCCTGTCCCGGGCGCAGTGCAGCGTGAGCGAAGCGAACGGTGCACTGCAGACCCGGGACCGTCGCAAATTCCGAGATTGGTGCGGCCCCGGATCTGCGGCGCACTACTTCGTACTGCACCGCAGATCCGGGGCAGGAGTCATTCACACCCCCAAATACCGGTGCTGCACGTCGGGTGCGGCGGCGAGCTCGGCGGAAGCGCCTGACCACACCACCTTGCCGCGCTCGATCATGTAATGACGGTCGGCGGTGCGGATCAGCATGCCGACATTTTTGTCGATCACCAGGATGGCGAGACCGCTCGCTTTCAATTGCGCCAGACACTTCCAGATCTCGGCACGGATCAGCGGCCCCAGGCCCTCGGTCGCCTCGTCCAGGATCAACAGGCGCGGGTTGATCATCAGCGCGCGACCGATCGCCAGCATTTGCTGCTCGCCGCCCGACAATTGATTGCCCATGTTGTCGGCGCGCTCGGCCAGCCGCGGGAACAGCGCGCACACCGTCTCGAGCGTCCAGGCGCCGCCGTCGCGCTTGACCGCGGTCGCCACCAGGTTCTCGCGCACCGACAGATTGGGGAAGATCTGCCGTCCTTCCGGCACCAGGCCGATGCCGGCCTGCGCGATGCGATAGGCGGGCAGATCGCGAATTTCCTCGCCGGCGAAGCGGATCGAGCCGGCGCGCGCGGGGGTAAGCCCCATGATCGAGCGCACGGTGGTGGTCTTGCCCATGCCGTTGCGGCCCATCAGCGTCACCATCTCGCCCGGTGCGACGGTCAGCGACACGCCGAACAGCACCTGGGAAACGCCATAGGACGTCTCGACCCCGTCGAGCGCCAACACCGGTTCAGCCATGGCCGGCCTCCCCGTCTTCCTCGCCGAGATAGGCCTCGCGCACGGCTTCGTCGGCGCGGATCACGTGCGGCGCGCCGGAAGCGATCACCCGGCCATAGACCAGCACCGTGATGCGGTCGGCGAGCGCAAAAACCGCCTCCATGTCATGCTCGACCAAGAGGATGGTGTATTCGGCCTTCAGCGCCTGCAGCATCTCGACAAGGCGTGCGGATTCCTCCGGGCCGAGCCCGGCCATCGGTTCGTCGAGCAGCAGCATGCGCGGCCGGCCGGCGAGCGCCATGGCGATCTCAAGCAGCCGATGCTCGCCGTGGCTCAAGGCGGAGGCCGGCGCCTCGGCGCGCGCTTCCAGCCCGACGCGGGCAAGCGCCGCACGCGCCGGCTCGCGCAATTCCACTTCCTCGCGCGCCGGCCGCCAAAAGCGGAACGAGTGCCCGGCATGCGCCTGCACCGCCAGCGCCACATTGTCGAGAACGCTCATGTCGAGGAACAGCGAGGTGATCTGGAACGAGCGCGCGAGGCCGAGCTGGCTGCGGCGCGGCGGCCGCAGCCGCGTAATGTCGTGGCCGTCGAAATGGATACGGCCGGAATCCGGCACCAGTTGCCCGGAAAGCTGCGCGATCAGCGTGGTCTTGCCGGCGCCGTTCGGCCCGATCAGCGCATGCAATTCGCCGCGCTTGACGGTGAGCACGACGTCGTCGGTGGCAATGATGCCACCGA
>JAKAMD010000168.1 GCA_021823875.1 Pseudomonadota bacterium
GAAGTCGCGCGGCGGCGGCTCTCGGCGCGGGCCGACCTCAACCGGGCTGCGGGTGTGCGAAAGCCGGGTCGTCGCACGCACGATCACCGGCGTGTCGAACTGCTCCGATAGATCGAAGGCGAACTGCGTGAAATCGAGCGCCTCTTGCGCGTCGCTCGGTTCCAGCACGGGCACAGTGGCGAGCGAACCGTAAATGCGCGTGTCCTGTTCGTTCTGCGAGGAGTGAATACCGGGATCGTCGCACACCGCGAGCACCAGCCCGCCGTTGACGCCGATATAGGTGACCGACATGAAAGCATCGGCCGCGACGTTGAGCCCGACATGCTTCATGGCGGCGAGCGCGCGCCGTCCGGCAAAGGAGGCGCCGATCGCGACGTCGAGCGCGACCTTCTCGTTGGTCGACCACTGGGCGTGCACGTCTTCGGCCGGATACTCGGCCATGGATTCCAGAATCTCGGTGCTCGGCGTACCCGGATAGGCGGCGGCGACCTTGACGCCGGCCTGCCAGGCGCCGCGTGCAATCGCTTCATTGCCCGTCAAGGGGCGGACGTCTTTCGTCTCGCCGGACGACGGCGAATCCGATTTCAGTGCTCCGTGCATCTGTTCCCCCACGCGACGGTTACGCTTTGCACTTCAATCATTGCCATTATGATCGCCGCTCGGCCCGGCCACGGTCAGCGCGCGGCGGCGAATTTGGCCGCCTTCGCCTTGAGCCGCTCCAGCGTCTTGCCCTTGTCGACGACAAAGCGGCTGTGCGTGCCGGCGCAGATCGGCTCCAAATTGTCCTTGGCGGCGATCTCGAACGTGACCTTGCGCCCTTCCACCGCGCTCACGGTCGCGGTGATCTCGGCGGTCATGCCGGGCAAGGTCGGCGCGAGATGGCGGATCGATACATCGATGCCGACGGAATCTTCGCCGTCATCGGCGTGTTCAAGGATGAGATTGCGGCAGGTGTGCTCGATGTCTTGCACCAGGCGCGGGGTGGCGTAGACGCGGCCCTCCTCCCCCATGAAGCCGATCGTGCGATCACGATCGATTTGAATACGGCCAACGCGCGACACCCCCGGACGAAGACTGTCCTTCATCAACCCTCCTCCTGACCAATCTGACCGGTATTAAATTCAGTTCTGGCCGGGGCGGCTTGATTAAGGTCAAACCGTTCGCGTTTTAGACCCCCAAATAGGCCTCCCTGACGCGGGAATCGGCCTGAATCTGCTTCGCAGTTCCCTCCAGCGTCACGCGGCCGGTTTCCAGCACATAGGCGCGGTCGGCGATGGCGAGGGCCGCGCGCGCGTTCTGTTCGACCAACAGGATGGTCAGCCCATCGTCCTTCAAGGCGCGGATGGCGGCCAGCACCTGATCCACCAGATTGGGCGCGAGGCCCATCGACGGTTCGTCGAGCAGCAGCAGCCGCGGACCCGCCATCAGCGCGCGCCCGATGGCCAGCATCTGCTGCTGGCCGCCCGACAACGCCCCGGCGGGCATCTCCGACAGCGCTTTCAGCGCGGGAAACAGCGTGCAGACCCGCGCCAGGTCGGTCGCGATATCCTCGTCATCGTCAGTGCGCGACCAGGCGCCGAGCCGCAGATTGTCGGCGACCGACAAGGGCGCGAAAATCTGGCGGCCTTCCGGCACCTGCGAAATCCCGAGCGCCACGCGCACATGCGCCGCCAGTCGCTCGAACGGCGTGCCCTGGAAGCGGATGCTGCCGGACGTGATCGGCTGGATGCCCGAGATGACGTGCAGCAGCGTCGTCTTGCCGGCGCCATTGGCGCCGAGCAGCGTGACGATTTCGCCGTCGTCGACATGCAGGCTGATGCCGTGCAGCGCTTCGACACGGCCGTAGCTGCTGGTCACGTTCTCAACCGATAGCACGCGCCGCCTCCTCAGAACCGTGAGTACCGAGATAGGCTTCGATCACCGCCGGATCGGAGCGCACTTCGAGCGGCGTGCCATGCGCCAGCGTGCGGCCGCTCGCCAACACATGCACGCGGTCGGAAATGTTCATCACCAGGCGCATGTCATGCTCGACCAAGACGACGGTGATGCCCTCGTTGGTGAGCGAGCGGATCACCCGGTCGAGTTCCTGCGTCTCGACCGGATTGCAGCCGGCCGCCGGTTCGTCGAGCAGCAGCAGCACCGGCTCACTGGCAAGCGCGCGGGCGATCTCCAGCCGCTTGAGCGCACCATAAGGCAGCGCCGCCGCCGGCCGCTCGGCCGCCTCGGCAAGACCCACGCGGGCGAGCGCCGCCATCGCCGCTTCGCGCGTTTGCCGGTTCTGCCGCGCGACCGAGGGCCAATGCAGCAGGTCGGCGAAAATGCCGGTCTTCTCGTGGCGGTGGCGGCCGACCATCACGTTTTCCAGGACCGACATGCGGAAGAATATCTGCAGGTTCTGGAAGGTGCGCGACAGCCCGCGGCGTGCAAGCTGTTCCGGCACCAGGCCGGTCACGTTCTCGCCGGCCAGCCTGATGGTGCCCGTCGTGGGCACGTAGATGCCCGAAATCAGATTGAACAATGTGGTCTTGCCGGAACCATTCGGTCCGATGATCGAATAGACCTCGCCGCGCTCGACCGCGAGCGACACGCCGTCGACTGCGCGCACGCCGCCGAAACTGATCGCCAATTGACTGGCGGAAAGGATCGTCATCGGCGCCACCCGGAAAAGGCAGCGGAGAGCGACGGCACGATGCCCCGGCGCAGGAAAATCATGAACACCATGATGATGAGACCGAGCGTCGCCTGCTCGTAATCGTGAAAGACGGTGAGCGCCTGCGGCAACACCACCAGAACCGCAGCGCCGACCAGCGCGCCGAACACCGACCCCATGCCACCGAGAACCACCATGGCGACCAGCTCGATCGAGCGCAGGAAGCCCGCCACGTCCGGCGTGATGTGGCCGTCGAACAGCGCGAGATAGGAGCCCGCCACCGAGGCATAGATGGCGGAAACGATGAAGATCGTCAGCTTCTTGCGCGCCACATCAATGCCGAGCATGCGCGCGGCGGTTTCGCTGTCGTGGATGGCCTGCAAAGCGCGGCCGCTCGGGCTGTCGACCAGATTGGCCGCCAGCACGAAGCCGACGATGAAGGTCGCCCCAGCGAGCCAGTACCAAGTATCGGAACCGTGGACTTTCCAACCGAACAGCATCAAGTGCGCCACGTTCATGCCGTCGGGTCCGCCGGTCCAATCCGCTTCGTTGGTAAGAACGATCGCCACCAGCACGCCGAAACCGAGCGTCGCGACCGCCAGATAATGACCCTTGAGCTTGAGGATCGGGCGGCCGACCAGGAAGGCGACGATGCCCGAGAGCACCGCCCCGACGAGCAGGCTGAACCAGGCCGGCAGCGCAAAATAGGTCGGGCCGATCGCCACCGCATAGGCGCCGATGCCGAGGAAGCCGGCGTGCCCCAGGCTCACCTGGCCGGCAAAACCCATCAGCAGATTGAGGCCGACCACGGCCAAGGCGAAAATGAAGACCAGCGCGCCGATGCGGTAGTCATAAAGCGACGAGAAGAACAGCGGTGCGATCACCACGATCACCGCCAGCGCCGCAAGCGGCCAAATCCGGCTGTCTAATACCCGTTGCACCTCACACCCGTTCGATTCTGGCGCGGCCGAACAAGCCCTGCGGCATGGCGACGAGCACAATGAGGATGATGAGGAAGGAGACGGCGTCCTTGTAGTTCGAGGAGATATAGCCGGCGGTGAGCGCCTCGATCAGGCCGAGCAGCACGCCGCCGACCACCGCGCCGGGCGCACTGCCGATGCCGCCCAGCATGGCGGCGGCGAATCCCTTCAGGGCGAGCAGCGTGCCGACGTCGTAACTCGTCAACGTGATTGGCGTAACGACAATGCCCGCCACCGCACCGATCGCGGCGGAGATCGCGAAGGAGAAGTCGACGATGCGCCGCGTGTTGATGCCGATCAAGCGCGCCGCCAGCCGATTGGCCGCAGTTGCCGTCACCGCCTTGCCAAGCAGCGTGCGCTCCATGAACAGCCACAGCAACACCACGATGATCGCGGCGACCGCCAGCACAACCAGGCTCTGCGGCAGCATGGTGGCGCCGCCGAAATGGATCGGCTCGCTGCCGAACAGCGACGGCAGGCTGTGGAAGCGGCGGTCGAAGATAATCTGGGCGATGCCGCGCAGGAAGATCGAGGCGCCGATGGTGATCATGATGAGCGTCACCGGGCTCGAGCCGCGCGCCGGCTCGATCGCCAGACGGTGCAGCGCCAGCCCGACGGCCGTTGTTAATCCGACGGCAATCAGGGCCGCCAGCGGCAGCGGCACGCCGGCCGCCACCAGGAATACGGTGATCATGCCGCCCAGCATCACGAACTCGCCCTGGGCGAAGTTGATGATGTCGGAGGCGTTGTAGATCAGCGTGAAGCCGAGCCCCACCAGCGCATAGACCGCGCCGACCGTGAGGCCCGAGAAGATGAATTGCAGCAACTCCGCCATGTTGCCGGAGGCCTCGCAGTGCGTGGGTTCAGCCGAAAACGTGGGAGGCGGGCAGGCTTGCGCGCCTGCCCGCCGCTCAAGCTCAGGTTCCCGGCACCAGCGTCCAGTCGCCGTGCTTGATCTCCAGCATATGGAAAGCCGACGAGACGCTTAGGCCGAGGTGGTCGCTGGGCGACATATTCACGACGCCGTCGGCTCCGATAAAGCCTTTTGTCTTCTCGATCTCATCACGCACCTTGGCCGGATCGCTGCTCTTGGCGCGTTTCATGGCGTCGACCAGGATCATCAGCGCGTCATAGGCGTGGCCGCCGAAGGTGGCCACCGCCTGCCCGGTCTTCTGCTGGAAGGTGCGGGCATAGTCGACCACCACCGGCTTCTGCGGATCGCTGGCCGGCAGCTTGTCGGCGATCACCAGCGACGAGCAGGGCAGCCGCACGCCCTCGGCCGCCTCCCCCGCGAGCTTGATGTACTGCTTGGAGCAGACGCCGTGGCTTTGATAGAGCGGCAGCTTGATGCCGAGCTGGCGATAGTTTCGCGTCACGATCGCCGGGCCCTGGCCGAAGCCGGGATTGATGACCGCCTGCACGCCGGGCGTATCGCGGATCTTGGTGAGCTGCGGGGTCATGTCGCTGTCGCGCGGCCCGTAGGTTTCCTCGGTCATGATCCGGACGCCGACCTTGCTCGCCACCTTGTGGCATTCGACACTCATCGACTTGCCGAAGGCGTCGGTGCCGGAAATCAGCGCCACCTGGGTAAGCTTGCGGCTCTTGAGGTCGGCGAAGATCTTCTCGCAGGCCATGGTGTCGGTGGCCGGCGTCTTGAATACCCATTTGCGCACCGGCTCGATGATCTGCACCGCGCCAGCAAGAGAGATCAACGGAATATGGGCGTCCTCGAACACCGGGATCATCGCCATGGTCGAACCGGTGGTGCTGGGTCCGATGACGGCAACGACCTTGTCTTGCTCCACCAGGCGCGTGGCGAAGGTCCGCGCGCTGTTGGAATTTGCAGCATCGTCATAAACAACGAGCTCGAGCTTTTGCCCGTTCACGCCGCCCTTGGCGTTGATTTCATCGACATAGATTTGCAGCGTCTTCTTTTCCGGGTCGCCGAGAAACGACGCCGGACCCGTCACCGATAGTACCGCGCCGATCTTTATCTGCGCCGAGGCCTGGTGACCCATGCCAACCAGCGCAGCCAAGCCGACACCGGCGGCCATCGCAATATGTTGCAGTGCCCTCATGGTATTCCCCCGTTACGATATTGATTTTTATGCATAAGCCTTAGCAGGCAGAATAGGATTGCCGCTTGACCTATCTCAAGGCAAGAAATGGCCTGCCCACCAACAAAGCACGATGGGCGAAATTGCTACACTGCAGCATAATGGGCGCCGATGCCGAATGCGGGAATCGTGAAAATTGCGGCGGTCATCTTTCAAGGTGGCTTCGCAATTGACGAATTGATGCACGAAGTCGCCACGCGGCTGCGTGCGGATGGCGTCCGACTTGCTGGTGCAGTGCAAGAAAACCTGCGCGGGCCGGATGAGGAGGCCTGCGCGGCGATGATCCTCACCGATCTCAAAACACAACGCCGGTTCCGGATTTCACAGGATTTGGGGAAGCAGGCGGACGCCTGTCGGCTCGATGCCGCCGGCCTTGCCGAGGCCGGCGCGCTGCTCGAGCATTCGCTCGACCGCGATACCGAGCTGATGCTGCTCAACCGCTTTGGCGTGGCGGAAGCGGAAGGCGGCGGCCTGCGCTCTATTTTCGCCCGCGCCATCGAGGCCGGCGTCCCGGTCCTGACCGCGGTGCGGCCGCCCTACACCGAGGCCTGGGCCGAATTCCATGGCGGTCTGGCGATCGATCTGCCGCCGATGTTCGAGCCGGTGCTGGCCTGGGCGCGGGAGTCGGTGCGCCTCGTACGGGCGGCGCGGCAAGGCGCGCTGTCGCCAGCCCCTCCGGTCTAAGGGATTTACGATGAGTACGAACGAAGCAGTCGCCATCGGCATCGTGACGGTCTCGGACCGGGCCAGCGCCGGCACCTATCAGGACACGAGCGGCCCGGCCATCGAGGACTTCCTGCGCGAGGTGGTGACCTCGCCCTGGCGTGCGGTGCGCCGTCTGGTGCCGGACGGCATCGAGAGCGTGCGCGACGTGCTGATCGAGCTCGCCGACCGCGAAAACTGCGGCGCCATCTTCACCACCGGCGGCACCGGCCCGGCCCCGCGCGATCTGACGCCGGAGGCAACGGCCGCCGCCTGTACGCGGATGATGCCGGGCTTCGGCGAATTGATGCGCATGGAGAGCCTGAAGCAGGTGCCGACCGCCATCCTGTCGCGGCAGACCGCCGGCATCCGCGGCAAGACGCTGATCGTCAACCTGCCCGGCCGGCCGAGCTCGATCCGCATGACCATGCAGGCGGTGTTTCCGGCCGTGCCCTATTGCCTCGACCTGATCGGCGCCGGCCGCATCGAGACCGATCCGGCAAAGTGCAAGGCGTTCCGGCCGGGAAAATGAGGAGAGCGAACGGTAATCTGGAAGCTTGCGGAGGCAAATGCAGCATGGCCAGTCAAGCGATCGAAATCGCCCGCCAGGAAGGGACCGAATTTCGCTCCGTTCGCCTCACTCTCGAGGACGATGGCGCGATCAAAATGGACGCCCAGGATATCGGCCCTACCGTCAGCACAATCTGGGGCGACAGCGACTACGAGTTCTGGGTGCACGTGGCGCCCAATTCGGTGCCGAAGCTCGCCTTCGAACTGTTGCGCGAGAAGTTCGCAGGACAGCTGGGAGCTGTCGATGCGTTCCGCGACTGGTGCAAGGCGCACGGCATCGAATACGAATTCGGCTCCTGGGTTTGAATGACGCAACTTGAGGGGAGCAAGTGGCCCGGATTGAGCGCCAGCGAAATCCGGGGCGGTCTCATACCATTCGTCGTGATGTTCGACCATCTCTCCACGTCAGGGCCGGGCTTGTCCCGGTCATGACGGTTCGA
>JAKAMD010000169.1 GCA_021823875.1 Pseudomonadota bacterium
CCGGCGGCTTGTGGGTGGGCAAGTTCCTCAAGACCTGTACCTATCAGAAGGTCAAGACCGACGCGGCGAGCGCCCAGATCGGCGAAGTCTGCTCGCGGCTGTGCATGCTGGAGCATTTCGTCGCGCACGCCGAGCAGGCCAATGTCCGCGTGCGCCGCTACGGCGGCAAGAACGTGCCCTACGGGCAGGCGGCGGAGTGATGCGTACGCCATCGCATGTTCGAGTTTGTTGTGTGAGGCAGCTCTAGGGAGCGAATCTATGAGCAGCAATCGCATACGAATGCGAGCTGAGCTTTTCAAATGGGCTGTGAAAGGACACTTTCCAACCTACAGCGAAATGCTACCGCATTTGCAGCCGAAAATTTCCCAGGGTTGGAGACCTGAATGGAGCGATGATCTAAATCAAATTGCAATGGAGGAAATATCGCATGGATATCCGGACATAACTTACATCTTGCACAGAAGTGATCCTAAATCGCCCTATCCAAGCCAGATTCTATTCCGAGACTCTCATAATCCTGACCAGGCGCAGCTCTCCGCTCTTCATCAGGGAGTGGCTGAAATAATCAAGCTATATTGTCCGCCCGGCACGACGGACCCATACCCGTGAGTCTCTGGATCAACGAGCGGTGATGGTGTGCCTGACATCGACCTTGTTAAAACCTCTAGCTTTCGCCTCGACGGCCGGCGCGCGCTAGTGACCGGCGGCGGGCGCGGCATCGGGCTCACGGCGGCGTCTGCGCTGGCTGACGCCGGTGCGCAGGTGACGCTGGTCGCGCGTACCGCCAAGGAAATCGAGGAAGCCGCCGCCGCCATCCGCGCGCGCGGGCAATCGGCCGATGCGCTGGCGCTCGACGTCACTGATGTCGACGCGGTGCGTAAGGCGCTTGCCGCGCGCGCGCCCTACCAGATACTGGTCAACAATGCCGGCATGAACCGGCCGGCTTATCTGCCGGACGTAAAGGTCGAGGACTTCGACGCCATCTTCGCGCTCAATGTGCGCGCCGCCTTCTTCATGGCGCAGATCGTGGCGTTGCGGCTGCTCGAAGCCAAGTTGCCGGGTTCGATCATCAACATCTCCTCGCAGATGGGCCATGTCGGCGCCGCCCGCCGCACCGTTTATTGCGCGTCGAAGCACGCCATGGAGGGCTTCACCAAGGCTATGGCCATCGAACTCGCCCCGCACAATGTGCGCGTCAATTCGCTCGGCCCCACTTTCCTCGAGACGCCGATGACGCGGCCGTTCTTCGAGAACAAGACCTTCCGTGACGAGGTGCTGTCGAAAATCAAGCTCGGCCGGCTCGGCCAGTTGGAAGAACTCACCGGCGCCATCGTGTTCCTGGCGTCGGACGCTTCTTCGCTGATGACCGGCGCCGCGCTCAAGCTCGATGGCGGCTGGACGGCGGAGTGAGCCCCTGTCCCGGATGCAGTGCAGCGCGTAGCGTGAGCGGAGCGGTGCACCGCCGATCCGGGACCGTTCCAAATTCGGAATTCGTAACGGTCCCGGGTCTGCAGCGCATCACTTTGTGCTGCGCTGCGCCCGGGACACGAGCCCTCACACCTTGCCGAGCGCGCGCAGGATCTTCTCCGGCGTGAATGGCATGTCGGTGAGCGGCTGTGCACCGAGTGGCCGCAGCGCGTCGTTGATGGCGTTCATCACGCAGGCCGGCGCGCCGGCGGTGCCGGCTTCGCCCGCGCCCTTGGCGCCAAGCTCGCTGTCGGCGGTGGGCGAGACCACATGGCCGCATTCGATGTCGGGCATTTCCATGGCCATCGGCACCAGATAGTCGGCCATGTTGCCGTTCAGGAGCTGTCCGCGCTCGTCGTAGAGACAGTGCTCGAACAGCGCCGCGCCGATGCCTTGCACCACGCCGCCGCGCATCTGCTCGTCGACCAGTTGCGGATTGATGATGGTGCCGCAATCCTCCACCACCCAGTGCTTCAGCAGCTTGACGAAGCCGGTCTCGACATCGACCTCGAGCCAGCTCGCCTGCACGCCGTTGGTGAAGGCGAAGGGATAAGCGCGCGGCACATAATGGCGCGTCGCCATCAGTTCGGCCTGCACGCCGGCCGGCAGCGTGTCGGGGCGGAAATAGGCGACGCGCGCCAGTTCCGCCAGCGTCAGCCGCTCGCTGCCGCTCGCCGCATCGACCACCACGCCGTTGCGGATGTCGAGCGTCTCGGGCTTGGTCTGCAACATGCTGCCGGCGACGGCGAGCACATTGGCGCGCAGCGCCTTGCCAGCCTGCCAGGCCGCTTCGCCGCCGATGCCGGCCGCGCGCGAGGCCCAGGTGCCGCCGCCATAGGGCGTGTTGTCGGTGTCGCCGGTGACCACGCGCACGCGATCAAGAGGCACGCCGAACGAGGTCGCCGCCACCTGCGCCATCACCGCTTCCGCGCCCTGGCCCTGCTCGGTGACGCCGGTATGCACGCTGATATGGCCCTGCGCGTCGAGCTTCAGGGTGGCGCCGTCCTGCGAGGTGATCTTGGCGCCGCCGACGCCGTAGAAAGCGGCGGACGGATTGGTCACCTCGATGAAGCTTGCGAAGCCGATGCCGCGATAGATGCCATTCTCGCGCAGCTTTTTCTGCTCGGCGCGCAGACCCGCGTAATTCATCAGCGCGTCGAGATGGGCGAGCGTCTCGTGGTGCGACAGCTTCTCGAATTTGAGCCCGGCCGCCGACTGCGCCGGATAATTATCGTCGGGCAGGAGATTGCGCCGGCGCAGCTCCAGCGGGTCCATGCCGATCTTGGCGGCCGCCAGTTCCACCAGCCCTTCGGTCACCGCCACCGCGATCGGATGGCCAACCGCGCGGTACTGGCACATCACGTTCTTATTCTGGAACACCACGCGGGCGACGGCGCGATAGTTCGGCGTGGTGTAGGGCCCGCCCACCAGGTTCACCACCTGGTTGGCTTCGATGCCGGAGGTGCGCGGATAGACCGAATAGGGGCCGATGCCGGTCAGGTCGTCGATCTCGAAGGCGGTGATGGTGCCGTCGTTGTTGACGCCGATCTTGGCCTTGATGCGGTGGTCGCGCGCGTGAATGTCGGTGACGAAGCTCTCGATGCGGTCGGCCACGAACTTCACGGGCCGCTTGAGCAGCTTTGACAAGGCGACCGTCGCCATCTCGTCGGCATAGGTATGAACCTTGATGCCGAAAGAGCCACCGACATCTTTGGTGATGACGCGCACCTGCTGTTCTGCCAAATCGAGATGCTTGGCGAACAGGTTCTGCATCATGTGTGGCGCCTGCGTGCCCTGATAAACGGTGAGGCGCTGCTCGCCTTCGTTCCAGTCGGCGACCACGGCGCGCGGCTCGGTGGTGACGCCGGTATGGCGGCCGAACAGGAAGGTGGTTTCGATCACCGCGTCGGACGATGCGAAAGCCTTGTCGGGCTCGCCCACTTCCAGCTTGCGCTCGAAGCAGAGATTGTCGCCCAGCTCGGGCTGGATCACCGGGGTCTTTGGGTCAAGCGCGGTTTCCGGATCGGCGACGACCGGCAACTCTTCATAAGTGACCTCGACCAGCTCGCAGGCGTCCTCGGCCTGCGCGCGTGTCTTCGCCACCACGGCGCACACCGCCTCGCCCTGCCAGCAGGCGCGGTCGACGGCGATGGGGTATTGCGGCGCCGATTTCAGGCCTTTGAGATGGGTGAGCACGCCGACCCAGGGCGTCATCACCTTGGCGACCTCGGCGCCGGTCACCACCGCGATCACGCCGGGCGCTTTCTTGGCCTTGTCGGCGGCGATCTTGACAATGCGCGCATGCGCGTGCGGCGAGCGCAGGAAGGCGACATGCGCCATGCGCGGCAGGCTGACGTCGCTGACATATTGCCCGCGGCCTTGGGTCAGCCGCTGCAAATTCGGACGCGGCACCGAGCGGCCGATATAGGAGTTCGGCCGGTCGAGCACGGTCAGCACGGGCGGGGAGTCTTCGGTGATTTTCATTTCCTGCCTCCCGCGCGCGCTTCCGCCACCGCTTCCACCGCATCGACGATGGCGTGATAGCCGGTGCAGCGGCAGTAATTGCCGGAAAGATGTTCGCGGATTTCGTCGCGCGACGGCACGCCGCCACGCTGCAACAGATCCTGCGCCGCCGTGATCATGCCCGGCGTGCAATAGCCGCACTGCAAAGCATTGCGCTCGGCAAAGGCCTTCTGCAGATCGGCGATCTCGCCACTGTCGGACAGGCCCTCGATGGTTTCGACCGTGGCGCCGTCGCATTGCGCCGCCAGCATCAGGCAGCCGCGCACGATTTCGCCATCGACCCGCACGGTACAGGCTCCGCAGAAACCCTGCTCGCAGCCGATATGGCTGCCGGTCAAGCCGAGATCGTCGCGCAGGAAATCGACCAGCGTCTTCCGCGCATCGACGCGCTCGCTGACCGGCTCGCCATTGACGGTGAGGGCGATGTCGATTTGGGTGTCGCTCATCACGCCGCCTCCATCAGCTGCTGGGCCACGCGGCGCAGCAGCACGCCGGCGAGATGCTTCTTGGTGGCGCCGGTCGCCTGCACGTCGTCGGGCGGATCGAGATCGAGCGCAGCGACCGCCGCCTCCACATCGCTTTTCTCCAGCGCCGCTTCCGCTTTCTTCGCGCGCACCGCCGTCGCGCCGACGCCGAAATAGGCGAGCCGCACGTCGGCGAGCCCCTTGCCGGCGGCGCGCGCGCTGGCGGCGAGCCCGACCATGGCGTAATCGCCGTGCCGGCGCGCCAGTTCGGCAAAGCCGACGCGGGAGTCCTTGCCGGCGGCCGGCAAGCGCAGCGCGGTCAATATCTCGTCCGGCCTGAGCGCGGTCTCGAACAGGCCCTTGAAGAAATCCACCGCCTTGATGGAGCGCTTACCCTTGGGACCGGTCGCTTCCACCTCGCCGTCGAGCGCCAATAGACAGGCCGGCAATTCCGCCGCCGGATCGGCATAAGCCAGCGAGCCGCCCAGCGTGCCGCGGTTGCGGATGGCGACGTGGCCGATATGCGGCAATGCGCGCGCGATCAGCGGCGCGTGTTTGGCAATGATGTCGGAGCGCTCGGCCGCGGCGTAGCGGGTCAGCGCCGCGATCTCCACCTTGCCGTCCTTCAGCGCAATGCCGTCGAGTCCCGCGATTCCGTTGATGTCGATCAGCAGCGACGGCGCCGACAACCGCATGTTGAGGCCGGCGATCAGACTCTGGCCGCCCGCCAGCAGGCGCGCGTCCGGCTGGCCGCCGAGCAGCGCCATCGCTTCGTCCAGCGTGCGCGCTTTTTTATAGGCAAATGGCGCTGGTTTCACGCCGCGTCCTCCCCGACGTTTGTTCTTAGTCTCATTGTGGCCGGGAACGCGCGGGGAGGCAATGCGGCTATGTGATCGTCTTCACAATATCGATTGCCCGGCGCAGCAGGGTCATGGATGCCTCCAATGTGCGGAAAGCGGCATGCGCGGTCAGCGTGACGTTGGTGAGCTTGGCCAGGGGATGGTCGGCTTTCAGCGGCTCGGCGTGGAAGACGTCGAGCCCGGCATGGCGGATAGGACCGCTTTGTAAAGCCGCGATCAGCGCGGCCTCGTCAACGAGTGCGCCGCGCGCGGTGTTGACCAGCAGCACGCCCGGCTTCATGTGCGCGATGCGTTCCTTGCTGAGGAAGCCGCGGGTCTCATCGTTGAGCGTGAGATTCATCGACACCACATCGGCGCGCTGAAGCAGCGTGTCGATATCGACCAGGGGGCAGGGCGCGTCCGGCCGCGATGTGCGGTTGTAGGCGATCACCTCCATGCCGATGCCCTTGGCGATGCGGGCGACCTCGCTGCCGATGCCGCCCAGCCCGATCACGCCCAGCGTCTTGCCGAGAAGCTGCACGCCCTCCTGCGGGGTCCACACACCGGCACGGACCTCGCGGTCCATGCGCGCCACATCGCGGGCGGCGGCGAACATCAGCGCGATGGTGTGCTCGGCCACTGCGGTGTCGCCGTATCCCTTGATGGTGTGCACGGCGATGCCGCGGCCCTTCAGCTCCGCGATATTCATGTAGCTTGCCGCGCCGGTGCCGAGGAACACGATGTGCTTGAGCTTAGGGCACTGCGCCACCAGCTCGGTCGGCATGTAGGAATGATCGTCGATCGCGATTTCATAATCCCCGAGCACGCGCGGCAGCTCGTCGCCCACGCGGTCGGTGCGGTTGACGGTAATCGGCGGATCGTCGGGGCGGATGACCTTGGCCCACACCGGCGCGAGCTGGTCGTTGCAGTCGAGGAAAATGGCTTTCATGCCGCGGTTTTAAGGCGGCGCGCTGTGCGCGGCAATGGCGCGCTAAAGCTGTTCGATCGAGCTAAGGTCGTAAGTCACGTTGGGCGGGTTCTCGCCGATGCGCAGCGTGTGATCGTTGACGTAGCGATAGGGCGGCACCGGCAGGTTGTAGGGCGCCGGCACGCCCTGGAAGACACGACCGGCGAGATCGTATTTCGAGCCGTGGCAGGGACAGAAATAGCCGCCCAGCCAGTCGGCGGCCGGCGTCGACGGATTGGGCGCGGGATAGAACATCGGGATGCAGCCGAGATGGGTGCAGATGCCGATCAGCACGGCATATTCGGGCTTCGCCGAGCGGTGCCAGTTCTGCGCATAGGGCGGCTGCTGGTGATATTGCGAATCCGGGTCGCGCAGCCGGTCGAGCAATTGCGGCTCCTGCAGGATTTTCAGGATGGCCGGCGTGCGGTTGATAATGAAGATCGGCTTGGAGCGCCAGAACACCTGGATCTGCTGGCCGGGCGCGATCTTGCCGATATCCACCTCGAGCGGCGCGCCGGCGGCGATGGTGGCGCGGTCGGGCTCCATCTGGGAGAACAATGGCACCAGCGTTGCCAAGGCGCCGACCGTGCCGACGGCGGCGGTGGCGACGTAGAGAAAATCGCGGCGGGTGGGCTCGGGGGTGGCGTGTGTTTCGGCCATGGGGATGTTTCGCCTCGTTGAAAAGGCCGCACCCCATGGGAAAACCGCGGACGTACTTCCGGGTTCCCGTCAAGATGAAATTTTGCCGCTGGCCGGCGCGGCGGCTTGCGGCGTTGACGGCAAGGCGCGCACAGAATACATGGCTTGCGCACCGCTGATCCGGGCAGCATGCCGCCGACCCGCCGCCATCTCCGCGTTGCTCGCATGCGCGAGCCGCCATGCCTGGAATTCTGGATGAAGCTTGCCAGTTACAAAGTGCGCGGCCGGGACAGCTTCGGTGTTGTGGTGGGCGAGGGCGTGATCGATCTGATGCCGCGATTGAAGCCGCGCTTGACAAGCGTGCTCGACCTGTTGCGCGCGGAGGATGGCCTCGCCGCTGCCCACACGACGTCGCACGGCGTACGCGCCGATTTTCCGCTCAGCGAACTTGAGTTTCTTCCGCCGGTGCGCGCGCCTGAAAAAATCCTCTGCATCGGCATCAACTACGCCAACCGCAATGCTGATTTCGGCGACGCGGAGGTGCCGCCATATCCCAG